>CANJXV010000232.1 GCA_947478935.1 Comamonadaceae bacterium | reverse complement strand
GCCCGGCGTCCGCCAAGGTTTTATCCAGAGCCAGGCGGATTAAAGCCATCATCTCGTCGATCTGCGCATGGGTGATGGTCAGGGGCGGCGCAATAATCATGCGGTCGCCCACGGCGCGCATGATCAAACCATTGGCAAAGCAATGCCCACGGCACACCATGCCGACTGACAATTCCGGCGGGAAGACCGCCCTGGTCGCCTTGTTTTGAACCAGCACCAAACCGGCCATCAGGCCACAGGTTTGGGCCTCGCCCACCAAGGGGTGATCCATCAGCGTAGCGAACTGCGCTGCCAGATAGGGGCCGGTATCCTCGCGCACGCGCACCACCAGATGTTCACTTTCCATGACGTCCAGATTGGCCAAGGCCACCGCGCACGCCACGGGATGGCCGCTGTAGGTATAGCCGTGGTTGAACTCGCCCCCCTGCTCTATAAGTACCTTGGCCACACGGTCGCCCACCATCACGCCACCGAGCGGGATGTAGCCGCTAGTCACCGCCTTGGCAAAGGTGATCAGGTCGGGGCGGTAGCCAAATTTTTCGTACGCAAACCAATGGCCTAAGCGCCCAAAGGCACAAATCACCTCGTCGCTAATCAGCAAGATGCCGTACTTGTCCACGATACGCTGAATCTCGGGCCAATAACTCGCCGGCGGGATGATGACGCCACCGGCGCCCTGCACCGGCTCGGCAATGAAAGCCGCCACTTTGTGCACTCCAAGGGCCAGGATGCGCTCTTCCAACCAGCCAGCCGCCCGGATACCAAAATCATGCACCGACTCGCCGGGCTGTGCGTTCTCGAAAAAATAGGGCTGGCCGATATGGCTGATATTGGGGATGGGCAAATCGCCTTGCGCGTGCATGCCACTCATCCCGCCCAAAGACGCGCCGGCCATGGTGCTGCCGTGGTAGGCATTGGTGCGGCTGATGATGATCTTACGCTCGGGCTGGCCCAGCAAGTCCCAATAGCGGCGCACCATGCGCACATTGGAGTCATTGCTCTCGCTGCCGCTGGAGGAATAAAAAACATGCTCAAAACTGCGCCCACCCACCGTGGGGGCCAGCGAGGCCAAGCGCGCCGCCAGCATGGCGGCAGGTACATTGGTAGTCTGGAAAAAACTGTTGTAGTAGGGCAGCTTGAGCATTTGCGCATGCGCTGCATCGGCCAATTCTTTGCGGCCATAGCCTACATTGACGCACCACAAACCGCTCATGGCGTCCAGCACGCGATTGCCTTCAGAATCCCAGACATAGATATCTTTGGCCTCGGTCATTACGCGCGCGCCGCGCGAATTGAGGTCTTTGAAATCGGTAAAAGGATGCAAAAAATGCGCGCTGTCCAGCGCCTGGATGTGGCTGGTATCGACGAGTGAATTCATAGCAAGTGGTGTAGGCAGGGTTGAATCAGGTTGAAGTATCCGGCAATAGTCTAGGCGCGAGCCGCCGCCTAAACATGCAAAAGTAAATGCTCGCGCTCCCAAGGCGAAATCACTTTCATGAACTCTTCGAATTCAAGCTCTTTGATTTCGGAATAAACCGTGATGAACTCTTTGCCCAGCACCTCGTGCAAGTCCGATTCGCGGCGCAACCAGTCCAGCGCCTCGCCCAGGCTGCGCGGCAGCGCGTAGGGTGACAAATAGGCGTCGCCCTTCATCTCGGGTTTGGGTTGGATTTTGTTCTTGATCCCCAGGTAACCGCAGGCCAGGGTCATGGCCATGGCCACATACGGGTTGGCGTCTGAACCGATCACCCGGTTTTCCACCCGGCGTGCCGAAGGCTCGGAGATGGGTGAGCGAATGCCCACCGAGCGGTTGTCATAGCCCCATTCGATATTGATGGGCGCCGCCGAATGGCGGGTTAAGCGGCGGTAACTATTCACATAAGGCGCCACCAATGCCATGGCCGCCGGTATATAGCGCTGCAAGCCGCCGATGTAATGCATGAACATGTCTGAGGCACTGCCATCTTCTTTGCTAAATACGTTTTTACCGGTTTGCACATCCAGCAGGCTTTGATGTACGTGCATGGCGCTGCCCGGCTCGCCGGCAATGGGTTTGGCCATAAAAGTGGCATACATATCGTGGCGCAATGCCGCTTCGCGCACCGTGCGCTTGAAGAAAAACACTTCGTCCGCCAGACCCAGCGGCTCATTATGGAAAAAATTAATTTCCATTTGCCCAGCGCCCACTTCATGGATCAAGGTGTCGACATTGAGCTCCATCTTGTCGCAGTAGTCGTAAATTTCTTCAAACAGCGGATCGAACTCATTGACCGCATCGATGCTATAGGCCTGGCGCGAGGTTTCAGCGCGGCCACTGCGACCAATAGGCGCTTTGAGCAAGGTGTTGGGATCCGTGTTGCGGGCAGTGAGATAGAACTCCAACTCGGGCGCGACGATGGGCTTGAGACCCTCAGCCGCAAACAAATCACAGACTTTGCGCAACACGCTGCGCGGCGCAAAGGGCACCAACTTGCCCTGGTGGTCAAAGCAGTCGTGAATCACCTGCGCTGTCGGATCGGTCGCCCAGGGCACGATGCGCACCGTGGATGGGTCGGGCCGTAACTGCATGTCCCGGTCCGTCGGTTCGATCACGTCGTAATAAGGCCCGCTTTGCGGGAACTCGCCGGTCACGCCCATGGCGACAATCGCCTGCGGCAAGCGCATGCCCCGGTCTTCGGTGAATTTGGCGCGGGGCAAAATTTTGCCGCGCGCCACGCCGGTTAAGTCAGGCACTAGGCATTCGACCTCGGTCACGCGGCGCTCATTGAGCCACTGCTCCAGGTCATTAAAAGACATATTTTTGGGTTCGGACATGGTGTTTTGCCTCCACTGCGGACAGGCCTGCAAGGCCAGCGCTGCGCTCTATTGTTATTGGTAGCTATTTTGCACCCGTTTGGCAGGCCATTAGAAATAGTCCCTAAGGCGCTGGTACAGCATGCCCACCATTAGGGTGGGGGCACGCAGCAAAGCGCCTCCGGGGAAGTCGCGGTGCTGCAGGCGGGAAAACAATTCAAAGCGCGCGGCCTCACCGGCCATGGCCTGGGCCACCAGTTGACCGGCCAGACCGGTCAGGGCCACCCCGTGGCCACTAAAGCCTTGTAGGTAGTACACGTTTTTGCCAAGGCGCCCGAAATCGGGCGCGCGGTTCATGCTGATATCTACAAAGCCGCCCCAAATAAATTCAATAGGCGTATTGCCTAGCTGCGGGAACACGGCGGCCAACCGTGCCGCCATGCGCTGCTGTAAGTCGGTTGGCGTGCGGCTCGAATAACTGACGCGCCCACCAAACAAAAGACGCGCGTCCTGGCTGAAGCGAAAGTAGTCCAGCACTACATTGTTGTCACAGGCCGCCGCGCCACTGGGAATCAAGCGCCGCACCAGGGCCGGGTCCAAGCCTCGCGTGGCCACGATATAGGTGCCCACCGGCATGATGCGCGCCGCTATCGAGGGCGCCAGTTGGGGCCCGAAAGCCGGCAAGGTGCAATTGCCCGCCAGCAAAACGTAACGGGCGCGCACCTGTCCGTTCGCGGTGCGCAAGACCACCGCGTTACCCTGCTCCAGGGTCAGCGCGGCGGTGTTTTCACAAATCTGCACACCCAGCGCTAAAGCGGCGCGGGCCAGGCCCAATCCGTATTTCAGTGGATGCACATGGCCCGAGCGCTTTTCATAAGCGCAGGCCACGTAACGGGGGCTATCGATCAGGGCGCGCACATCCGCGCCATAAGCGCGCTCAGTCGGCAGCCCGTAGGCCTTGTCCAGGGCATCCATTTCAGCATCCAGCGCACGCGCTTTGCGAGCACTGTCGGCTACATACAAATACCCGTATTGACGCTCGCACTCGATGCCCCATTGGGCAATGCGCGCGTCCATCAGGTCTATGGCTTCTAGCGACATATCCCACATCTGACGCGCCGCCGCTTGGCCCAATTGCCGCTCCAACTCCGATTGCCCGCTGGCATAGCCCACGATGACCTGCCCGCCATTGCGCCCGGAGGCACCGCTGCACACCCGATCAGCCTCTAACACCACAACCTTAAAGCCGCGCTGCGCTAACTCAATCGCTGCCGACAAACCGGCGAAACCCGCGCCTACCACGACCACGTCGGTTTCTAAGTTGCCTGCCAAGGGAGCCAGCGGCGCAGGCCGGGTAAGGCTGGCTTCGTAGTAACTGTGGCGGTTTAGTAGGGTGTCCGATTGGAGTAGCGAGCCCATAAACACCGCTTCGGTTTACGTAGATTGCAGACAGTGTGGGCTCAGCCCGAAGCCAAACGCTTAGCCACTTGCCCGGACAAATAGGTCCAGACCATGACCGCTGCCGCCTGGCTGGTCAGTTCCGCGTGGTCATAGGCCGGGGCTACTTCCACGCAATCCATGGCCACGCATTGCAGGGTTGCCAGGGCTTCCAGCCAGGTCATCAACTGGCTACTGGTCAAACCGCCGGGCTCGGGGGTGCCGGTGCCCGGCGCAAATGCCGGGTCTAGGCAATCAATATCTAGCGTGAGGTACACGGGCATG
>CANJXV010000231.1 GCA_947478935.1 Comamonadaceae bacterium | reverse complement strand
AGTATTTCCACTGCTGCCCTATCGCAGACGACCATCGCTACGCTAGATACCGCCCTGGAGTCGATCAACACCAACCGCAGCCAAATCGGTGCAACGGTTAACCAGCTGACCTACTCGGCGGACAACATGACCAATATTTCCTCCAACCTGCAGGCCTCTCGCAGCACCATCATGGATACGGACTACGCCACCGCTTCGGCTGAGCTGTCCAAGACACAGATCATTGCGCAAGCAGCCACTGCCATGTTGGCCCAGGCCAACCAGCAGCCTCAAAGCGTCTTGTCTTTGCTCAAGTAATGCATCTAGAAACTTAAATTACACCTGAACCCCTCCCTGGAGATCGACTATGTCTGTGATTAACACCAATGTCAGCGCGTTGTACTCGCAAAATGCGATGAAAACCAACGCGCGCGCCATGAGTACGGCGATGGAGCAGTTATCCACGGGGACGCGGGTAAATTCAGCCAAGGATGACGCGGCAGGTTTGGCCATTGGCCAAAACATGACCTCGCAAATCCGCGGCTTGCAACAAGCGGTACGCAACGTCAACGACGGCATTAATATGATGCAAACGGCTGAGGGCGCTATGGTGGAGCAGAGCAATATGCTGCAGCGTATGCGCGAGTTAGCCGTACAGGCGATGAACGGGACGTATTCAGATGTGCAGCGCGGATATTTGAATAATGAGTTTCAAGCACTTGGAGTGCAAATTAATCGTATTGCGACCGATACGAAATGGAACGATCAATCACTGCTGAATGGTGCGTTGGATACGGCAACGCCGCCCGCCCCAACTGGATCTGGGGTCGCAACGTTTACGTTCCAAGCTGGCAAAGATGCAGGTCAGGTCGTTAGCGTTGACATTCAAGCTATGACCACCTCGAATCTGGCCTTGCCGATTGAGGCATTTAGTGGGACTATGGGAATAGGAACCCTTACTACCGCAAGTACTACTCTCTTGGCGATTGAAACTGCCTTAGAAACCATCAACGAGCAACGCGCCAATATTGGTGCAGCCGTTAACCGTCTGGCCTACGCTGCCGATAACCTGACCAATATTGCCTCGAATGCCACGCAATCGCGCAGTACCATCATGGATACCGACTACGCGCTGGCGACTACGCAGCTAGCCAAAACCCAGATCATTCAGCAAGCTGCCACTGCCATGTTGGCCCAGGCCAACCAGCAGCCGCAGGGAGTCATGGCGCTGCTCAAAGGATAAAGCGGGCACCGCTTGCTATTGGCAAGCGCGGGCACACGCCGGGCCTAGTTCGATACCTGCGAACTAGGCTTTTTTTATTTCTAACCGCGAAAATATGCCATGACCGATACCCTCACCCGGGTCTACCAAGATTACCTGGTTTCATTGCTCCAAGACATGGCAGAGGTCAGCGGTGCAATATTGGCAGCTGGAGCGCAGGGCGAGGTTGACAAAATTGGTCAAGGGACTGACAAGCTGCGTCATCTGCGGGCTCAACTGCAGGCGGTAGAGCAAGAGGCCAAGACGCGGCTGGACACGATGGCGCCAGCGTTTCAGGAAAAGGTCAACAAACTGTTGTTTGAAATTGGAAAAAGTGAGGGCTTCTTTCGGGCCTGGACCCAGCGATTCGATGAATACACCGACCCAATTTCCGCATTGGAATCAGACGATGGCAAACACGCTGCCGTCGACAAATTTCTGACCGATGCCTGGGACTGGTCAAATGACATAGTGGCCGTCGCCCTGGATACACCAG
The DNA here is from genome assembly GCA_947478935.1 of Comamonadaceae bacterium. Classification (GTDB taxonomy): domain Bacteria; phylum Pseudomonadota; class Gammaproteobacteria; order Burkholderiales; family Burkholderiaceae_C; genus Allorhodoferax. The sequence continues at coordinate 2,781 of CANJXV010000231.1, read as the reverse complement.
CGGTTTATTTCAAAATATTGAAAGCGCGCGGTCAAAAGAAAATTGTTTGCGTGCACTTGGATGCCGACAACAAGATAGAAAAAAACGATGATGTCACCTACCTTGAAGACAAATGGCAAATGCGCCGCTTCTTCGAGGAAATGGGGAATAACTACTCACGACGAATCCTTGATTTGTCTACATTTTTGGACACCCTCCATCAAAATAATGAAAGCATAGAGTCGGAGCATCAAAAAAATATTGAGCTATTAAAACGCGCTTGGCGTATCCAAATAACTAACTCTGCGACCATCAATAAATTCGGCAGCCGCTGGATTATGCAAGGTATAGATAACCTCCCGTACATTGCAGAAAACGCCAATATCTCGGAGTTGGAAAATGCGTTTAAAGACGTGCCCATGGTGATTATTTCGCCAGGGCCGTCGTTGGATAAAAATATCGAGCAGCTTCGCGCGCTTCAAGGCAAGGCGCTGCTGGTAGCACCTGCCCAAACGGCAGCCGCCTTGGCCAAAGCTAATATTTTCCCGAATATTATTGGTATTGCGGACCCGCTTGGTGAAATGGCGCAGTATGTTCGAAATTTCCCCTTCGACCAGGTCGACGCGCTGATTCTTGGAGTGTCGTGCCACACCGGCCTGTTCGAAGAACATACCGGAAAAATCATTTCTTTTAATGGTAATGCAGGCGTGGACACCTGGATTTCCGAGATATTCAAAGACACCCGCCGCCTAGGCTCGGGCGGGTCTATTTCGACTTGCTTGTTCCATATCGGGCAATTTCTGAATTGCAACCCCATTGTGCTGGTCGGACAAGACCTCGCCCTTTCCGACGGACGCGCCTATAGCAGTGGCGGCGACCGTGGCGATATTCAAGTAAAGCTCGACGCGCATGGGCGTATCCAATACGACAACGTCTCTGAACAGGGGCAAGCTATTTATCTTGAGCAAAAACAGGGCGATTTTTCAAAATATCGCGAAGAAGTTTTTATGCTGCCAGGGTACTACGGCGGAGAGGTGGTGTCAAAAGTCGACTACGTGATCTACCATGCGGAATTTGAACGGCAAGCGGAATCAGCCAAAGAAGCCAATCCGGACATCAAACTCTATAACTGCACCGAAGGTGGGGCCATGATCAAGGGCTTTGAGAATATTAGTCTCAAGGAATTGGCCGAAAAAATCAGCGCGGAAATGTCCGAACCGCCGAACGTTCGCGCCACATTGCAAGCCTGTTTAGCAAACGTGGACGTAGCTACACGGCGCAAGACATTAAAAGCGAGGCTCAGTTCCGTGAAAACCTCCTTGCAAAAGAGCTATAGTTTGGCCAATCGTTGTCAGCAAATTGCGGTCAAAGCCAATCCCAACCCCAAACTATTGGCGTCGCTGAGCCAGTTGGAAAAAGAGCTGATTACCGCAGTCAAAAACTCGTCTTTCATATCCATAAGCATGCAAAATGCATTGGAAAAAGCCATTTTGTTGGCTTCAAAATCGAAAACTATGCAGCAAAATCTCAATGCTTCATTGGCGCTGTACGAATTGATCATCAACGAGGCGCCGCGCATTTTGGCGCGTGTGAATGCCGCTTTAGGCAAGATGAAGTAAAACAGGCCTTCGCACTTTAAGACAGAAAACCATGCCACGCTCTGCCACAGTACTTGTCACCGGTGCCGATGGTTTTATCGGCTCGCACCTCACTGAAGCCTTGGTGCGACGCGGTATGCGAGTACGTGCCTTTACGCTTTACAACTCGTTCAACTCCTGGGGCTGGCTGGACCAATGCGCCACCGATGTCAAAGGACAGTTTGAAGTGGTCAGTGGCGATGTACGTGACCCCGACTGTGTGCGTGCGGCGATGCAAGGCTGTGAGTATGTGCTGCACTTGGCGGCATTGATTGCAATCCCTTATTCCTATGCCTCACCCCGCTCTTATGTGGATACCAACATTTCGGGCACGCTCAATGTGGTTCAGGCCGCACGTGAATTAGGCGTCAAGCGTGTAGTGCACACGTCCACTAGCGAGGTATATGGTACGGCTCGCTTTGTTCCGATTACCGAAGCCCATCCGCTGTCTGGTCAGTCGCCCTATGCAGCGACCAAAATCGGCGCGGACCAGTTGGCCATGTCGTTTTATAACTCGTTTAATTTGCCTTTGGTGATTGTGCGACCGTTCAACACCTACGGTCCCAGGCAATCTGCGCGCGCGGTGATCCCCACGGTGATTAGTCAGATTGCCAACGGCGCAAAGCAAATCCAGTTAGGCGCGCTCTCCCCCACACGTGATTTCAATTACGTTCAAGACACTGTCAACGGATTTATTGCCGCTTTGTATTGCGAGCAGGCAGATGGCGAAGTGATTAATTTAGGTAGCAATTTCGAAATTTCCATCGGCGATACCGTGAAATTGATTGCCCAAATCATGCAGGCTGATGTCAAGGTAGTACAGGATACCCAGCGTTTGCGACCCGACAACTCCGAAGTCGAGCGCTTATGGGCGGACAACCAAAAAGCTAAGGCTTTAATGCAATGGTCTCCAGAATTTGGGGGAATCGATGGCCTACGGCGTGGCCTCACAGAGACTATTGCGTGGTTTACCCAGCCGCAAAATCTAAGCGCCTACAAGTCCACGATCTATAACGTGTAAAAACATGTATCAAGCCTCGCTACTTGCCAATGAGATCACCGAGGCCATCCGCGCGGTCACCGGCAGTGGCTCCTGCGCCTTGCATGAACCCAGCTTCCAAGGCAAGGAATGGACTTATGTTCGGGAGTGCCTGGACTCGACTTT
>CANJXV010000230.1 GCA_947478935.1 Comamonadaceae bacterium | reverse complement strand
TTCGGCAAGATCACCAACATCGCCGACTACGGCGCGTTTGTTGAGCTGGAGCCAGGAATCGAAGGCCTGGTACACGTCTCCGAAATGGACTGGACCAACAAAAACATCGCCCCTTCCAAGCTCGTTTCTTTGGGCGACGAAGTCGAAGTCATGGTGCTGGAAATCGACGAAGACAAGCGCCGTATTTCTTTGGGCATGAAGCAATGCAAAGCCAATCCTTGGCAAGAGTTTGCACAAAACACCAAGCGTGGCGACCGCGTCAAAGGCCCGATCAAATCGATCACCGACTTTGGCGTGTTCGTGGGCCTGGCTGCCGGTATCGACGGCCTGGTGCATTTGTCAGATCTGTCCTGGAACGAAACCGGCGAAGCTGCTGTGCGTGAGTTCAAAAAAGGCCAGGAAGTCGAAGCTATTGTGTTGGCCGTGGACGTGGATCGCGAGCGCATCTCCTTGGGCATCAAGCAGTTAGATTCCGACCCCTTCACCACCTTTGCCGCTATCAATGACAAAGGCCAAGTGGTGACCGGCAAGGTCAAGACCGTGGATGCAAAAGGCGCTGAAATTGACCTGGGCGAAGACATCATCGGCTACTTGCGCGTCTCTGAGATCAGCCGCGACCGCGTTGAAGACGCCCGCAGCGTGCTCAAAGAAGGCGACGAAGTCACGGCCGTCGTGGTCAATGTGGATCGCAAGACTCGCAATATCCAACTGTCTATCAAGGCCAAGGATGCAGCGGACCAAAACGAAGCCATGGCCACCCTGAGCCAGAATGCCGCGCGCGAAAACGCCGGCACCACCAGCCTGGGCGCTTTGTTGCGTGCCAAGCTGGACAACAATTAAGCGGCACCTGCCTCTTACGTAGTCCCCAAGCGACCGGCGTGTGCCGGTCGCTTGCATTGTTTTCAAAGCTTTCTATGACCCGCTCTGATATCGTCGAAGAATTGGCCAGCCGGTTCAGCCAGCTGACTCAGCAAGACGCCGAATTCGCCGTCAAGGCCATCCTAGACGCGATGAACGACGCCTTGGTGCGCGGTCAACGTATCGAAATCCGCGGCTTTGGCAGCTTCTCTGTCAGCCACCACGCGCCACGCATGGGGCGCAACCCGCGCAATGGCGAGAGCGTCGCCATACCCCAGCGCCGGGTGCCGCACTTCAAGCCCGGCAAAGCCCTGCGCGAAGCTGTCGATGCCGGTGTCGCCAACCCTGTCGGCGCGCCCGACAAGCCCTGATTTCCTGTCGGCCCGATAGAATCGTCGCCGACCAAGGAATTGCATGAACTCATTCTTTTCGCTGGTGAAAACGCTGTTCAAAGCAGCGATTTTTTTCACTCTATTTGCGTTTGCCTTGAACAACCAAGCCGACGTGACCGTGCATTTTTTCTTTGGCTACCAATGGACTAGTCCGCTGGTCATGGTGGTGCTGATCAGTTTTGCCGGGGGGCTACTGCTCGGCATTTTGGGCATGGTGCCGCGCTGGTGGCAGCAGCGCCGCGAAGCCAGGCGCCACGCAAAGCACGCCAAAGCCCCCAGCCCCCAAGCACTGCCTACCACGGACGAAACCCTAACGCATGGACTTTGACCTGAACTGGGTGTTGATGGGCCTGCCCATCGCCTTTGTGCTGGGCTGGCTGGCCTCGCGCTTTGACCTGCGCCAGATGCGCCTGGAAAACCGACAGGCGCCCAAAGCCTATTTCAAAGGCCTCAACTTTTTGCTCAATGAGCAGCAAGACCAGGCCATCGACGCCTTCATCGAGGCGGTGCAAAACGACCCGGATACCTCGGAGTTGCATTTCGCTCTGGGCAACCTATTTCGCCGCCGCGGCGAGTACGAGCGCGCCGTGCGCGTCCACCAGCATTTACTCTCGCGCGCCGATATCAGCGTCGATGACCGCCACCGCGCGCAGCACGGCCTTGCGCTGGACTACCTGAAGGCCGGACTGCTGGACCGCGCCGAAACTGCCTTGCTGGCCTTGGAAGGTACACGCTTTGAAGCCCAAGCGCGGCTGGCTTTGTTGGCTAATTACGAACGCTCCCGTGACTGGTTAGGCGCCGCCAAGGTTGCAGCCAAACTAGAAGCCGCCGGGCAAGGCAGTTTTGCCGGCCGCTTGGCCCACTACCTCTGCGAGCAAGCCGCAGCGTTGGTGAGCCAAGGCGAAATCGCCGCTGCCAAAGACCTGCTCCAAGAAGCCATTGCCAGCGCTCCGCACAGCCCCCGCGCCCGCATGGACATGGCGCGTCTGTGTGAAAACGCAGCTGATTTTGGCCAAGCGCTCGATTGGCTGGAACAAGCATCCCAAGCAACGCCCGCCTCCATGGCCCTGATGGCGCCCATGATGACGCGCTGTGCCTTGGCTACAGGACGCGGCGCAGGCGTGTCGGCGCTGATGCAAAAGGCCTATGCCCATACGCCTTCGCTGGACGTGCTGGACGCCATCGTGCAATTAGAGAATGCTGCGAACGGCCCGCAGCATGATGCGCGCAGCTGGTATCTGCAACATCTGGAAAAACAGGCTTCTTTGGTGGCAGCGGCCCAATGGATTGCGGGTGAAAAGCTGGAAAATGAGCAGTTCCACCCGCAAGTGCAGCGCGCCCTGGACCAGGCTGTGAAACCCCTTAAGCGTTACCGCTGCGCCGCTTGCGGCTTTGAAGCACAACACCACTTTTGGCACTGCCCAGGCTGTCAAGCCTGGGACAGCTACCCCCCACGCCGGGTGGAGGAACTATGAGCCCTGATGCATTAAGCCCCTTATCCGCCGTCCGTATCAAAGCAGCCCGCGTATTGGTCGTGGGGGATGTCATGCTGGACCGCTACTGGTATGGCGCAGTGGACCGCATTTCACCCGAAGCGCCGGTGCCCGTGGTGCGCGTAACCCGCGAAGAGGAGCGCGGTGGCGGCGCCGCTAACGTCGCTTTGAATGTCGCCGCACTGGGCGCACAAGCCACCTTGCTCACGGTCGTGGGCGAGGACGAGGCCAGCCACAAGCTAGAAAAGCTGCTGGCGCAAACCGGCGTGAAATCTGAGTTGCGCCGCGATGCAGGCCTAAAGACCACGGTCAAGCTGCGCATCATCGGCCGGCAACAACAACTCATCCGCCTAGACTTCGAAAACACCCCCGACCAAGAAGTCTTGGCCAGCCAATCCGCACGCTTTGAGGAACTTTTGGCCACCCATGACGCCGTGCTGTTTTCAGATTACGGCAAGGGCGGTCTGACGCACGTCAGCGACATGATCGCCAAGGCCCGCAACGTGGGCAAACCGGTGCTGATCGACCCCAAAGGCAGTGACTACTCGCGCTACCAGGGAGCCACCGTCATCACGCCCAACCGGACCGAATTGCAAGAGGTGGTAGGTGCATGGCACAGCGATGAACAACTGCTGGCCAAAGCCCAAAGCCTGCGCAGCCAGCTAGGCCTGGCCGCGCTCTTGCTGACGCGCAGCGAAGAAGGCATGAGCTTGTTTGAAGACAGCGGTGTAAGCCGCGTCAGTGCGCAAGCCCGTGAAGTGTTTGACGTTACCGGCGCGGGCGACACCGTGATCGCCACGATGGCGGTGCTGCTGGGCGCTGGCATGACGCTGCAACAAGCTTTGCCCTGGGCCAATCGCGCCGGTGGCGTTGTGGTGGGTAAATTCGGCACGGCCACCGTGCGCTTAGAGGAGTTGATCGCATGACACGCCTTGTAGTGACAGGCGCCGCGGGTTTTATCGGAAGCAACATCATCGCCGGACTCAATGCGCGCGGCATCGACAACATCATCGCCGTGGACGACTTGCGTGACGGCGATAAATTTCGCAACCTTGCAGAGCGCCGCATTGCCGATTACGTGGACGCCGCCGATTTTTACCGAGACTATGCCGCGGGCCACTATGGCGCAGTGGAAGCAGTGTTCCACGAAGGTGCGTGCAGCGACACCATGGAGCCGGACGGGCAATACATGATGCGCAACAACTACGGTTTTTCGCTGCAATTGTTTGAAGCCGCGCAAGCGCAAGGCACCCGACTTTTGTATGCATCGTCAGCAGCCACCTATGGCGGCTCCGAGCGCTACCGTGAAGTGCCCTCGAACGAGGCGCCGCTCAATGTCTATGGCTATTCAAAGTTGCTTTTTGACCAGGTGATGCGCCAGCGCCTGGGCGCGCAACTGCATAACGCAAAAGCGCAAGTGGCGGGTTTTCGTTACTTCAACGTGTATGGTCCGCATGAGCAACACAAAGGGCGCATGGCCAGCGTGGCCTTCCACCAGTTTCACCAGTTCCGCAAAGAAGGTGCAGTCAAATTATTTGCCGACTACGGCGGCTATGCGGCAGGTGAGCAAATGCGCGACTTTGTGTTTGTCGATGACGTGGTCGCGGTCAATCTCTGGTTCTTTGATCACCCCGAGAAAAACGGTATTTTCAACCTCGGCTCGGGACGCGCGCAAAGCTTTAATGACGTAGCCTGTACCGTCGTCAACACCTTGCGCGCGCAGGAGGGCCATGCACCCCTTTCGCTGCAAGACATCGTGGCGCAAGGCTTGTTGCAGTACATCGCCTTCCCAGATGCCTTGCGCGGCAAATACCAATGCTTTACC
>CANJXV010000229.1 GCA_947478935.1 Comamonadaceae bacterium | reverse complement strand
CGACCCGCAAGGCCATGGGCGAGCAAGACGTGGCCCTGGCCAAGGCGGTGAAGTACCAGAGTGCTGGCACGGTTGAGTTTGTGGTCGGCAAAGACCAGAGCTTTTACTTTTTGGAAATGAACACTCGCTTGCAGGTGGAGCACCCGGTCACCGAAGCCATTACCGGCCTGGACTTGGTGGAGCTGATGATTCGAGTGGCCGCTGGCGAAAAACTGCCATTGACGCAGGCGCAAGTGCAACGCAATGGCTGGGCCATCGAATGCCGTATCAACGCCGAGGATCCCTTTCGCAACTTCTTGCCCTCCACGGGCCGCTTGGTGCGTTTTGCGCCCCCCGCTCAAACCATGCACCAAGGTAATACGAATGACTTGCTGGGTGTGCGCGTGGATACGGGCGTTCGGGACGGTGGCGAGATACCGATGTTTTACGACTCCATGATCGCCAAGCTGATCGTGCACGGAAGCGACCGGCTCGATGCGATTGCCAAAATGCGCGAGGCGCTCAATGGCTTTGTGATTCGTGGCGTGTCCAGCAATATCCCGTTTCAAGCGGCCTTGTTGGCGCACCCCAAATTTGTAGCGGGCGATTTCAATACCGGCTTTATCGCCGAAAACTATGGCCAAGGTTTCCGCGCCGAAGATGTGCCGCACCAGGACGCGCATTTCCTCACGGCGCTGGCTGCGTTTGTGCGCCGCAAATCGCGCGAACGCACTGCCGCCATCAGCGGCCAGTTGCCCGGCTATGGCGTGGAAGCGGGTAAAGACTATGTGGTCATCGCCATGTCCGAAAGCGGCAAGCATGTGTACACGCCGGTGCATGTGGATGAGTTCGTGGGCGAGACCGGCTCGGCGCGCGTGCGGGTGGCGGACACCACCTACGAAATTCGCAGCCGCTCGCGCCTCAATGACATTGTCATTACCGGTACGGTCAACGGCAAAGCCTTTACCGCCCAGGTCGAGCGCGGCACACCCAAGAACCCGCTGGCGCTGCGCGTACAGCACAACGGCACCCGCATCGACGCGCTCGTTGTATCGCCGCGCATGGCAGCTTTGTATCGCATGATGCCCTTCAAAGCGCCGCCAGACATGAGCCGTTTTGTGCTCTCGCCTATGCCCGGACTGTTGTCGCAGGTGCTGGTCACCCCAGGTCAAAAAGTACAGGCCGGTGAGCGCGTCGCGGTCATTGAGGCCATGAAAATGGAAAACGTCTTATTTGCCGCCGCCGACGGCGTGGTCAGCAAAGTGCTGGCAACGCAGGGGGAGAGCTTGTCGGTGGATCAAGCAATTGTGGAGTTCGCATGAGCGCGCGGCCGTTTAAGGTATTGGGTGTTCAGCAAATCGCCATCGGCGCACCGAACAAACAACGGCTCAAAGCCTTATGGGTGGACATGCTGGGCCTGGAAATGACGGGCACGTTTCAAAGCGATCGCGAAAACGTCGATGAAGACATTTGCGCTATCGGTAGCGGCCCCTTCAAGGTGGAAGTGGATTTGATGCAGCCTATAGACCCGGACAAAAAACCGGCTGTGCACAACACGCCGCTCAACCACGTCGGGCTGTGGATTGACGATCTGCCGGCCGCGGTCGACTGGCTAATGCAGCAAGGCGTGCGCTTTGCGCCGGGCGGCATACGCAAGGGCGCTGCCGGTTTTGATATTTGCTTTTTACACCCCAAGGGCAGCGAAGAATTCCCGATCTCGGGCGAGGGCGTGCTCATTGAACTGGTGCAAGCGCCGCCCGAAGTGGTGAGCGCGTTTTCGCGTTTGGCGCTGGCTGCTTAGTGCCGCTTTAAGCGTTGAAACTCGCTAAGCCTTAGCCGAACCTGCCCCGCGTAATCAAGCTTGGCGTTGCCGCGCCCGCGACATGGCGGCTTCTATCAATGTTTTTTTCCGTTCCAGCTCTGCCGGGTCGCTGATCCGCGAATGTTTGGCTAGGTCCGAAAGTTTTTCTGTTGCTTCATGCGCCTTGGCAGAACGTTTGGTTTGCGCACTTTCCACGCGGCGGCTCTGCGCTGCGGCATAGCGCGTGCGCGCCGTCTGCGCCAAGTCGGTGGGCCACGCATCCCAGCCAGTAGGCGGGGCTAAGCCAGGTTCCGCGCTGTGCACGGGCTCTAGCAATATGCAATCAACGGGGCAGATGGGGATGCACAACTCGCAGCCGGTACAAAATTTCTCAATCACACCGTGCATCCGCTTGTTCGTGCCATAGATGGCATCGGTAGGGCAAGCGTCGATGCACAAGGTGCAGCCTATGCACCAGTCCTCGTCGATAAAGGCCACAGTGCGCGGGCCTTCCTGGCCGAATTCGGGGTTCAGTGGCGTGACGGCCTGGCCGGTAATGACCGACAAGCGCTCTATGCCTTGGGCGCCGCCCGGCGGGCATTGGTTAATAGGCGCTTGGTCTGCGGCAATCGCTTGGGCATAGGCGGCGCAATCGGGGAAGCCGCAGCGCGTGCACTGGGTTTGCGGCAGCGCATCGAGGATGCGCGCAGCCAACGCGTTGCTAGGGGGCGGCGTGGCTGTCACCGCATCCGCATCAGGCTTTGCGCGCGGCCTTGGCGCGTACGGGTTGAGTAGCCGCTTTTTTCGCAACGGTGGCCGCTTTGGCAGTCGGCTCTTTCACCACAGCAGCCGACTTGACAGGAGTTTTGGCTTTGGCTTTCGTGGCAAGCGCAGCCTTAGCGGCTGGCGCAGCAGCGCCGCGCCAAGTGGTGGCCGGTGTTGCATTGGCAGTTGGTTTGGCAGCTTTCGCAACGCGCGTTGCTACCGCAGGCTTGGCCACCAGGCGACGCGCTTTGGTTGCGGGCATAGCAGCTGGCGTAACAACTGCCGGCTTGGGCGCAGCTTTTACAGGCATCACATCCGCCGGTTGGTAGCTCTTGATAAAGGCTTTTACCGTGGGGTAGACCACGTCGCGCCAGCGGCGGCCGGAAAAAATGCCATAGTGGCCAGCACCGGTCACTTCAAAATGTTTTTTGTGCTCGGCAGGCACGCCAGTGCAAATCTCATGCACGGCACGGGTTTGGCCCGACCCCGAAATATCGTCCAACTCGCCTTCCACCGACAGCAGGCCGGTGGTTTTGATAGCGCCAGGGCGGACGCGCTCGGCGTCGCCGCGTGGCGATCGTACGTCCCAGGTGCCATTTACCAAACTAAAGTCCTGAAACACCACTTTGATGGTGTCGAGGTAGTAGTCTGCATCCATGTCCAGCACGGCGTTGTACTCGTCGTAAAACTTGCGGTGTGCTTCGGTGCTGACGTCATCGCCTTTGATAAGGTCTTTGAAATAGTCGTAATGGCTTTTAGCGTGGTGGTCCGGGTTCATGGCCACAAAACCGGTATGCTGCAAAAAGCCCGGATACACGCGGCGCCCAGCTCCTGGGAATTTGCCCGGCACGCGGTAAATCACATTGTTTTCAAACCAGTTGTAGCTTTTGTTCATCGCCAGGTTATTGACCGCAGTGGGCGACTTGCGAGCGTCAATTGGGCCACCCATCATGGTCATGGAAAGCGGCGTCTTTTCCCCGCGCGAGGCCATGAGCGACACAGCGGCCAGCACCGGCACCGTGGGTTGGCAGACGCTCATCACATGGCAATTGCCGTATTTGCCTTGCACCAAGCGGATGCAGTCCTGCACATAGTTGACGTAGTCATCCAGATTGAAACGGCCTTCGGACAAAGGCACCAGGCGCGCGTTCTTCCAATCGGTGATGTAGACCTTGTGGTCCTTGAGCATGGTTTTGACGGTGTCGCGCAGCAGCGTTGCATAGTGGCCTGACAGGGGCGCCACGATCAGTACCACGGGCTGGTCCTTGATCTTGATCAGCGTGTCTGAGTCGTCGGTCAGGCGCTTAAAGCGCAGCAAGTCGCAAAACGGGCGGCTCCACTCGACGCGCTGGTGAATCGCTACCTCGACACCATCGACATCTACGGTACTTAAACCAAATTCGGGCTTTTCATAGTCTTTGGCCAGGCGGTGCATCAGCTCGTAGCCGGCAGCCATACGCTGGGAAAGAGAGGATTGCGAAAGAGGCGAAACCGGGTTGGATAGCGACTTGGCAGCGAAATTGGCCAGGTCGGAAAAGGGTTCCATCAGTGCGCGCTGGGTCTCGTAAAGCTCGTAGAGCATCTGGCTGTCCTTTGGAAAATGTTGCAGTGCAATATAACAGCATTTCCTGACTGGCGCGCTTACGCGTCGGGCATCCGACGCGTTTTCTTAAGCAGACGATGCGCTCAAAGCACCTTGGCAATCGACTGGCACACGTAGTCCAGATTTTTACCGTTCAACGCGGCTACGCACATGCGGCCGGTATCGGTGCCATAGACGCCAAATTCATTGCGCAAACGCACCATTTGGTCTTTGCTGAGGCCGGAATAGCTAAACATACCGATTTGGCTGGTAATAAAGCCCATATCGCGGGCCACGCCAGCCACTTTCAGGCCCTCGACCAGCTTTTGGCGCATGGTTTTGATGCGTACGCGCATGGTGCCCAGTTCCTCTTCCCATTGGGCGCGCAATACCGGGTTGCCCAGCACCGCTGCCACCACCGCGCCGCCGTGGATGGGCGGGTTGGAAT
>CANJXV010000228.1 GCA_947478935.1 Comamonadaceae bacterium | reverse complement strand
GCTACATGCAAGTGATGCCGTTTTGGACCCGCCTGATCGGCGATGGCGACCCCGCTACCTTGTTTCACATGCAAACCAATTTACGCTTTGGCTGCGTCATCCTGCGCCATTATTTGGACACAGAAAACGGCGATTTATTTTTGGCGCTGGGTCGCTACAACGGCTCGCGCGGCCAACGGCCCTATCCGGATGCGGTGCTGGCGGCGCGGCGCGCTTGGGAGCTTTAGCACACTGGCCTATCGCTCAATGTTTTGAGTGGGTATAAGGCGGCTTAGGCTTCGCTTGGGGCAGTACATCCATTGGGTTACGCCCCATGCTCTGCGCCGGCGAGCACCAGAGGTCTATTTGGCGGTTTTGCCTTTGGGCGTGTTAAGTGGCTGTATGCCGCTTATCAAGCCGCCTTATTGCCCAAGGCTTGCAGCAGTTCGCCCGATTCGTACATCTCCATCATGATGTCCGAGCCGCCGACGAATTCGCCCTTGATGTAGAGCTGGGGGATGGTGGGCCAGTTACTGTATTCCTTGATGCCCTGGCGGATTTCCTCATCTTCCAGCACATTGACGGTGGTCAGTGCCTTGGTGTCCACGCCGCTAGCTTTGAGGATCTGGATGGCCTTGCCTGAAAAACCGCACTGTGGGAAATTGGCATTGCCCTTCATAAACAGAACCACTTCGTGGCCTTTGACCAGGCTGTCAATACGTTGCTGGGTGTCGCTCATGGGGAAAATCCTTTGTGGCAAAAGTTGCAATATGCGCCCGATTATTTCACTTTTACGCGCGGCGGCGCTCGCGGGTACGCCCCAGCTGGGGGAGGGCGCGGGGTTTTTCCGATAATGGGGGCCGCTTTAGACCATCAAAACACTTTTTATTCCCATGAAAATAAGCCAAGACTGCGCCGTCACCCTGCATTACCAAGTCGCCACCCCGCATGGCAAAGTCCTTGAGCAAAGTAAAGAGCCCATCGCTTACCTGCACGGCGGCTACGGCAACATTTTCCCTAAAGTGGAAGAAGCACTGCTTGGTCAAGAGGTGGGTTACCGCGTGACCCTGGACTTGTCGGTGATGGATGCCTTTGGTGAGCGCGACGAGTCGCTGCTGCAAACTATTCCCAAAACCCAGTTCCCGCCCGGCGTCAAAGTCGGCGGCCAACTGGAAGGACGCGATGCCAATGGCCAGGCACGCGCTTTTACCGTAGTCAAAATCAAGGGCGATAAAGTCATCCTGGACGCCAACCATCCCCTGGCCGGCCAGGCCCTGCGCTTTAGTGCGCACGTGTTGGACGTGCGGGCCGCATCGGAAGAAGAAGTCGCCCATCGCCATGTACACGGGGCGCATGGACATCATCATTGATTGTTTTTTTTCTATTTTTTAGCATTTAATGGCTAAAAAATAAGATTAATTGGCTGATAAATCTAGCAAATAGAAATATCGAGCCAAATTCGCAATCCCCTGCGTGCCCGATCGGGATACCATAGCACCTCGATTTTGGCTGTCTGACGGCTTTTTGTTATCCCAAGGAAACCATGCTCTCGCAACCCGCTACCAAGTACCGCGCTTTTCCCGCTATCGACCTGCCCGACCGCCAGTGGCCGAGCCGCACCATTACCCAGCCGCCGGTCTGGATGAGCACCGATTTGCGCGACGGCAACCAGTCGCTGTTCGAGCCCATGAACTTAGAGCGCAAGCTGCGCATGTTCCGCACCGTGTGCGAGGTGGGCTTCAAAGAAATCGAGGTTGGCTTTCCCAGTGCCTCGCAAACCGACTTTGACTTTGTGCGCAAGCTGGTCGATGACAAGTTGGTGCCCGAGGACGTAACTATCGAAGTGCTGACCCAGGCGCGCGAGCACCTGATCCGGCGCACTTTCGAGTCGGTAGTCGGCGCGCGGCGCGTCATCATGCATGTCTATAACGCGACGGCACCCTTGTTTCGCGATGTGGTCTTCAACATGAGCAAGGCCGAGGTGGTGCAATTGGCCGTCGAGTCGGTGACTTTGATTAAAGAATTGGCGCAGGCGCACCCGCAAACCGAGTGGATACTGCAATACAGCCCCGAGTTGTTTACGTCCACCGAACTCGAGTTCGCGAAAGAAGTGTGCGACGCGGTAACCGAGGTCTGGGGCGCCACGCCAGATAACAAAGTCATCCTCAATCTGCCTGCCACGGTGGAAGTGGCCACGCCCAATATCTATGCCGACCAAATCGAGTGGATTCACCGTAACGTGGCCCGGCGCGACAGCGTCATCATCAGTCTGCACCCGCACAACGACCGCGGTACAGCCGTTGCCGCCGCTGAGCTGGGCCTTATGGCTGGGGCCGACCGAGTCGAAGGCTGCTTATTTGGGAACGGCGAGCGCACCGGCAATGTGGACATCGTCACCCTGGCGCTCAACCTCTACACCCAGGGCGTGAACCCGGGGCTGGACTTCTCGGACATCAATTCCGTAGCCCGCACCGTTGAGCATTGCAACCAATTGCCCATCCACCCGCGCCACCCCTATGTGGGCGATCTGGTGTTCACCGCCTTTAGCGGTTCACACCAGGACGCGATCAAAAAAGGCTTTTCCGCGTTGGACAAAAACGGCCTGTGGAGCGTGCCTTATTTGCCCATAGACCCAGCCGATGTGGGCCGCACCTACGACTCCATCATCCGCGTCAACAGCCAGTCCGGCAAGGGCGGCGTGGCTTATCTGATGGAGGCTGAATATGGCATCGTCATGCCGCGCCGCTTGCAAGTAGAGTTTTCGGGCGAAGTGCAGGCTTACACCGACACCCACGGCGGCGAAATGAGCGCGCAAGACATTTGGAACCTCTTTGCCAGTACCTATGTCGCGTCTAATGTGCCTGTGGGCTATGTGGGCTACCAGTTGACCGATCACCCAAGTGACGCCAGCGGCCAGGGCATACGCCTAACAGTGGAAGTGGCTGGCGCTCGCCACACGCTGCAGGGCTATGGCAACGGCCCCATCGACGCGGCGGTGCAGGCTTTGCAAAGTATTGGCGTGGATGTGCAAGTGCGCAGTTTTGAAGAGCGCTCCACCAAAAGCAGCACCCACGGTGGCGACGCCCAGGCCTGCGCCTTTATGGAGCTCAGCTCGGATGCCACGGATGCGCCAGATCGCTTTGGCGTTGGGTTGGACCACAATATCGTCAGCGCCTCCATTAAGGCCCTGGTCAGCGGAGTCAATCGCTTGGGGTTGGTGCCAAAGGTGGCGGCAAAAGCACCGATGGATGCTGCTTTGGTTTGAGCGGCTTTCAAAGCGCGCCTGCGTGGCGCACTCGTGAGTTAGGTTTGTGGCGCTGTCCGGTTGAGTTAGCGCCGTGCGCTTGGACTTGCCTGTGTTTGAGGGCTTGCCAGTTGTCCTCGCGGGCTTAGGTTTTCCAAGCATTCCAACGCCCGCCGCTGCAACGTTCAATACCCGCCAAATCTTGGCGCGACTGCGCGTCCACAAAGCCCTTTGCCTGCAATTGCTGGCGCACCGCCGCAGCTTGGTCATAACCGTGTTCGAGCAGCAACCAGCCGCCGGGCCTGAGACAGGTCGGTGCTTGCTCGATGATGGCCCGCAAATCGTTCAAGCCATCTGCGCCGCTGGTCAGGGCTTGCAGTGGCTCGTGCACCAACGCGGCAAGGTGTGGATCCGCGTCGGCGATGTAGGGTGGATTGGAAACGATAGCATCGAATGGTTCGGTCACACCCTCCAGCCACGCGCCTTGGGAAAACGCTATCTCCAAACCTAAACGCCGTGCATTGGCCTGCGCCACGTCCAAAGCGTCGGCGCTGATATCGCGAGCCTCAATGTGCACATCAGGGCGCTGCTGCTTTAGGGCCAGCGCAATGGCGCCGCTGCCCGTGCCCAGGTCGATAACTCGGGCTGCAGGCGGTAAAAGCGCCAGGGCCCAGTCCACCAGGGTTTCGGTGTCGGCACGCGGGCACAGCACGCGGCCATCGACTTGCAGTTCCAAGCCGTAAAACGCCGCACGGCCAGTGATGTAGGGCAGGGGCTCGCCCGAAAGACGGCGGGCTAGCGCCTCCTGCCAGTCTTGCCGCGTGGGGATGGAAAGTGGCTCTTCGTCGTGCGCCAACAGCCATGCCCTTTCATCCAATTTGCGCCCCAGCACGTGTAGCAATAAAAGCTGGGCTTCCAAGCGCGCGACGCCTTGCGCGATGGCGCTTTGCAAAGCCTGTTCGACGGTGGGCGCGGCGTCCATGCTTGCCACCTCAGACCTTACTCAACTCCAAATCCGCCATCTGCTGCGCTGCTTCAAAAGCTTGCAGGGCTTCGACCACATCCCCCAAGTCGCCTTCCATGATGGTGAGCAATTTGTACAGCGTCAGGTTGATACGGTGGTCGGTCAGGCGGCCTTGGGGGAAGTTGTAGGTGCGTATACGGTCGCTGCGGTCGCCCGTGCCGACCAGGCTTTTGCGCTCGGCTGCATCTTTGGCGGCGCGCTCGGAGCGGTCTTTTTCTTGAATGCGCGCGGTCAGCACGCGCAGCGCTTGCGCTTTGTTGCTATGTTGGCTACGCCCGTCTTGGCATTCGGCCACGATGCCAGTGGGCAAGTGGGTAATGCGCACCGCCGAATCGGTTTTGTTGATGTGCTGACCACCGGC
>CANJXV010000227.1 GCA_947478935.1 Comamonadaceae bacterium | reverse complement strand
GATGCCCGGCAGGCCAAAGATGGTGTCGATGCCATTGAGCTTGAGGGCATCGATCACTAAATGGAAACCGTCGGTTTGTGCGCCGGAATCGGCAACGGCGTGGTTTTCTTGGGGGCTGGTGGCGGTCATGGCTTGGCTCCGTGAAGAAATGGATGGCGCGGTTTTCCACCGGCTGTAATTAGTACCTGACTCCCTGGCCTGAGGCTTGTATTCCCAGCCCACCAGGACCGAATGTAGCCTTGGCGCAGAGCACCAGGCGCGGCTATTGGCGCTAGGAATTCAGCCTGTGAAATTCACTCTCGCATAGTAGGCTTTTGCGCGGCAAATTTCGAGAGGGTAAATACCTAGACGGGGGCGGTTTGGGCCGCTTGGACGCCTCCCTTAAACTGCCCGCATGGACCGCCAAACTGCTTTAACCCAGGTCTGCCAGGCCCTAGGGGTTCGCTTGCTTGCACAGCCAGGACCTGCGCCGGTCTGACGCGCCATGCCCTGGCACGCCAGCCTCCAACTCGACTACGCCTTAGAACAAGGGCGCAGCGTCGCGCGCCACCAGCACAGCGGGCCTTTGCGCATTTTGCAAAGCCTGTACCCGGAGGGCGACGCAGTCTGCCACAACGTGCTGGTGCATCCGCCGGGTGGACTGGTGGGGGGCGATACGCTGGAGTTAGCGATCCACGCCGCCGCAGGCAGCCATGGCTTGATGACCACGCCAGGTGCCACCCGTTATTACCGCGCGGAAGATGCCCCGGCCCGCCAGATCACCCGGCTGCGCCTGGACGAAGGCGCGCGCTTGGAATGGCTACCGCAAGAGACGCTGTGCTACAGCGGCTGCCGCGCCGAAAACACCCTGTCCATGGAGATTGCGCCCGGCGCCGAACTCATGGGCTGGGACATCACTGCGCTAGGCCTGCCGCACGCCGGCTTGCCTTTTGAAACTGGTTATGTGCAGCAGCAATTGCAATGGCCCGGCGTTTGGTTGGAGCGCGCCCGGCTGGCCGCGGACGATGTGCTGCTGATGCAAGGCCGCGCTGGCCTTGCCGGTTTGCGCTGCACCGCCACGCTCTACCTGGCCTGCGGCACACCGCTTACCCGCGCTGCCAAAGAGACCGCGTTAGACGTAGCTCGCGCGCTGATTGCCGACCACCGCCTGTCTGCCAGCGCGGGCGCTACCAGCCCGAACCCGCACACCGTGCTGGTGCGCGTCTTGTCCGACCAGGTGGAGCCCTCGGTGCAATTGCTGCGCGCCATCCGCCTGGCTTGGCGCCAAGCGCACTGGCAACTGTCCGCCGCAGCGCCGCGTATTTGGGCGATGTAGCCTAGCGGCCTAAATCGCCACCAGTTCCCTCACCCCGTCGATTTCCATATTGCTACCGCGCCCGTGCGCGAGGACCGAGCCGCGTTCCATGACAATGTAGCTGTCGGCCAGTTCGCGGGCGAAGTCGTAGTACTGCTCTACCAGCACAATCGCCATCGCGCCCTGGTCGGCCAGTTTGCGGATCACGCGGCCTATGTCTTTGATGATGCTCGGTTGTATGCCCTCGGTGGGTTCGTCTAGCACCAGCACTTTGGGGCCTGCGGCCAGCGCGCGGCCAATCGCCAGTTGCTGTTGCTGCCCGCCCGAGAGGTCGCCGCCCCGGCGCTTGCGCATGTCATGCAGCACCGGAAACCATTCAAAAATTTCTTGCGGCAGTGGCGTGCCTGCGGGTTTACCGGCCAGGCCCATCAGCAAGTTTTCTTCCACCGTCAGGCGTGCAAAAATTTCGCGGCCCTGCGGTACATAGCCCAGGCCAGCGCGGGCGCGTTCGTAAGGAGTTGCTTCTTCTAATGCCTTCCCGCCTAGCGAGATGCTGCCAGTCCGAATCGGCACCAGGCCCATCAAAGACTTGAGCAAGGTCGTCTTGCCCACGCCATTGCGGCCCAGCACCACGGTAATCTGCCCAGCCTCTGCTTGCAAATCTACATCTCGCAAAATATGCGAGCCCCCGTAATACTGGTTCACGCCTGACATCGAGAGCATGGCCTCACCTTCCTAAATAGACTTCGATCACGCGCTCGTCAGCCTGCACCTGCGCCAGCGTGCCTTGCGCCAGCACCGCGCCTTCACACAGCACTGTCACCGTATCCGAGATGGCTTTGATAAACGCCATGTCGTGTTCCACCACCACCAGCGTGTGCTTGCCTTTCAAGCTTAAAAAAAGTTCGGCAGTGCGCTCGGTTTCCTGGTCCGTCATACCGGCAACCGGCTCGTCCAGTAGCAGGAGTTTGGGCTCTTGCGTTAGCAGCATGCCGATCTCCAGCCACTGCTTTTGTCCGTGGCTCAGCAGGCCGGCCTGGCGCAGCAGACTGTCTTGCAGTGCAATGGTTTCCAGCACCTCGCACAAGCGCTCGGACTGTGCAGCGCTGCGTTGAAAGCGCAGTGAACTCGCCACATCTTTGCGCATGGACATAGCCAGCTCCAGGTTCTCAAACACGCTCAGGTTTTCAAACACGGTAGGCTTTTGAAACTTGCGGCCAATGCCTAAACGTGCGATGTCGGGCTCGTTGTAGCGCAGTAGGTCGATGGTGCTGCCAAAATACACCGTACCGCGATCTGGCCGGGTTTTACCGGTGATGATGTCCATCATCGTCGTCTTGCCCGCACCATTGGGCCCGATGATGCAGCGTAGTTCGCCCGGGGCAATATCCAGTGACAAATTGTTAATCGCTTTAAAGCCGTCAAAGCTCACGCTCACGTCTTCTAAGTAGAGGATGCGTCCGTGCGCAATGTCTAGCTCGGCGCCTGCGCGTAGGCGGCCAATGCCCGCGCTACGCCCGCCCGATGCGGTTTGCGCCTTACCCGCTTCTATGGCTTGCAGCCGCGACTGCATGCGGGCTGCGCCTTGTTCGAGAAGTTCGGGTGTCATGCGCCACCCCGCTTGCGTTGCTGCAGCAAGCCCACTACGCCTTGCGGCAGGTAGAGCGTCACCCCGATAAACAAGGCCCCCAAAAAGTAGAGCCAAAACTCGGGGTAGGCCACGGTGAGCCAGCTCTTGGCGCCGTTGACCAAAAACGCGCCGATGATGGGCCCGATCAGCGTCGCGCGACCGCCCACTGCGGTCCACACGGCAATCTCAATCGAATTGGCTGGGCTCATCTCGCTGGGGTTGATGATGCCCACTTGCATCACATACAGCGCGCCGGCAATGCCGCAGAGCACGGCCGACAGCGTCCAGATCGCCAGCTTGTAGCCCAGCGGCGAATAGCCGCTAAACATCAGCCGCGACTCGGCATCGCGTATGGCTTGCAGCACCCGCCCGAACTTAGAGCGCACCACCCAGCGGGCCAGCAAAAAGCTGCACAGGAGTACCAGCGCGGTGACCACAAACAGCGTCATGCGCATCGACGGCGTGGCGATGGGAATGTCCGCAAAGCGCTTGAAATCGGTAAAGCCGTTGTTGCCGCCAAAGCCTGTCTCGTTGCGGAAAAAAAGCAGCATGGCCGCAAAGGTCAGGGCTTGGGTAATGATAGAAAAATACACCCCTTTGATGCGCGAGCGGAATGCAAAAAATCCAAATACCAAGGCGACCAGCGCCGGTACCAGTGGCACCAAAATCAGGGTCGCCCATAAGCTGTCTGACAAAGCCCAATGCCAGGGCAAAGTCTTCCAATCGAGAAACACCATAAAGTCTGGCAGCGGGCTTTTGTAATTGCCGTCTAGCCCGATCTGGCGCATCAGGTACATGCCCATCACATAGCCGCCCAGCGCAAAAAACAAACCGTGGCCCAGGCTGAGGATGCCGGTATAGCCCCAGATCAAATCCATGGCCAGCGCGCACAGCGCGTAGCACATGATCTTGCCCACCAGCGCCACGGCAAAATCACTCAGGTGCCAGATGCTGCCCGCAGACACCCACAAATTGAGCAGCGGCGCCAGGCCGCACAAGAGCACCAGGCAGGCGAGCCAAGCGCTCCATCCGCTGCGTGACAGCAGGGCAGGGCTTTGGGGAAGGCTTAGCGCGCTCATGCGTCTGCGCTCCGGCCCTTGAGGGCAAAAATTCCTTGCGGGCGTTTTTGGATAAAGATGATGATGAACAGCAGCACCGCAATCTTGGCCAGCACCGCGCCCGTTAGGCCTTCTAAAAACTTATTGATCACGCCCAGACCCAGCGCCGCCAGCACGGTGCCAGCCAATTGGCCCACGCCTCCCAAAACCACCACCATAAACGCATCGACGATATAGCTTTGCCCTAAGTCTGGCCCCACGTTGCCGATCTGGCTCAGCGCACAACCGGCCAGCCCGGCAATACCCGAACCCAGCGCAAACGCATAGGTATCCACCCGCGCGGTATGCACACCCATGCAGGCTGCGATAGGCCGGTTTTGCGTCACTGCGCGCACAAACAAGCCCAGCCGGGTTTTGCTGATCAAGAGCGCCACCGCCAGTAACACGGTGAGCGCAAATGCAATGATGATGATGCGGTTATAGGGCAGGGCCAGATTGCCCATCAGCTGCACGCCACCGCTCATCCACGAGGGGTTTTCAACGCCCACGTTTTGCGCGCCAAACACGCTGCGTACCGCCTGCATCAGCACCAGGCTGATCCCCCAGGTGGCCAGCAAAGTCTCTAAAGGCCGGCCATACAAATGGCGTATCACGCTGCGCTCCAGCAG
>CANJXV010000226.1 GCA_947478935.1 Comamonadaceae bacterium | reverse complement strand
GCTGGCCGCGCCCATGCACAGCGCGCTAGCGCACATCACTTCAAACACCGGCCATAGCAGCGACAGCGCGGCGCCCACCAAGGCCGCCAGCACCGCCAAGCGCACGGGCCGCTGCAAACCATGGCGGTCCGCATAGCGCCCGGCGGGTAAGGACAAAAATACCTGACTGAGGGAAAACAGCGACAGCAACAGACCCACATGCCAGGCGCTATGCCCCATGCGAAGGGCTAGCAAAGGCGTGGCCATGCGCATCGCAACCATGCTGGAATGAAGAAAAATATGCCCGGCGATCAGGCGGGGTAGCCAGCCGCCGCGCATGGTGGCAGGCGCAGCCAAATCGGAAGACGCATTGGAAGGACTGACGCGCGGCGCGGGTTCGCTCACGTTTGCGAATGCCCGTCGTCGCTGTCAAAGTCCTTATCCAGCGGTATCAGGCCGGTGGCTTGGACCTCGGGTAGGCCCTCCACTTTTTTGAGCGCACGGCCCATTGCGCGGCTGCGCACTTCGGCGTTGTCCAGCGTTTTGAGCACGGTCTCGGTTTGCGATTTGACCTTGGCCAGCACATCGCCAAACTTGCCAAATTCGGTTTTGACCGCGCCCAGCACCTGCCAGACTTCGCTGGAACGCTTTTCCAAGGCCAGCGTACGAAAGCCCATTTGCAACGAGCTGAGCATGGACAGCAATGTGGTCGGCCCGGCCAGCGTGATGCGGTGGTCGCGCTGCAAAGACTCCATCAAACCCGGGCGGCGCAGCACCTCCGCGTATAGGCCTTCGGTGGGCAAGAACAAAATCGCAAAGTCGGTGGTGTAAGGGGGCTCGATGTACTTATCTGCGATGGACTTGGCTTCCAGCCGGATGCGCAATTCAAGCGCTTTGGCCGCAGCTTCGGCATCGGCGAAATGCGCCCGGCCTTGCGCGTCCAGTAAACGCTCGTAATCCTCGTTCGGAAATTTGGCATCAATCGGCAGCCACAGCGGCGTGCCATCCTCGGCCTTGCCCGGCAGCTTTATAGCGAAGTCCACCACATTCTTGCTACCAGGCCGAGTCGCTATTTGGGTGCCGTACTGGTCCGGCACAAACACCTGCTCCAGCAAAGCGGCCAACTGGGCCTCGCCGAAAATACCGCGCGTCTTAACGTTGCTCAGCAAATGCTTCAAATCCCCCACGCCCTGGGCCAGAGTTTGCATTTCGCCCAGCCCTTTGTGCACCTGCTCTAGGCGATCGGCCACTTGCTTAAAGCTCTCGCCCAAGCGGGCCTGCAAGGTGGTTTGCAGTTTTTCATCTACCGTGGCGCGCATTTCGTCCAACTTTGCGGCGTTGGTGATTTGCAATTGGGAGAGCTGGGCTTCCAGCGTGGTGCGCACTTCGGTCAGGGTGCGGGCACTGGTCTCACCCAACTCGGCGATGCGGCGCGCATTGGATTCGCTCAAAGCACTCAGTTGTGTGCTTAAGGTATCGGAAAGATTTTTTTGTAAGCCCGCCAGTTGCTGGCCAAACGCGTCGATCTGGGTGTTTTGCGTGCGGGTGGCTTCGGCACTTTGTTGGGTGAGGGTTTGCTGAAAAGTCGCCATGCTCTGAAAGGCTTCCTGACGGCTGTCGCGGGCGGTATCGGCCAGGTCCCGGCGCAGTTCGCGCTCCAAGCGGTCCAGGCGCTCGGCCTGGGATTGCAGCGCTGCGAATATGGACTGAGCGGACTGAGCGGCTTGGTCACTTTGGTCTGCTCCCGGCGCCCGGCGCAGCAACAGCACCAACAGCAATACCGTGTGTAGGCCCAATACAAGCGCCGCCAGCCAGATCCATCCTTCAGTCACAGCAAATTCTTTCTAAAAGCCCATTGTCCTTGAAACGATGCGCAAACCCTGCTGGCGCGGCCCCACAGCCCAATGCAGTCCGCTTAAGCCGCGAATAACTGCTGCTCCAGATCATGAAGCACCTGGTAGCAAGGCAGCACCTGGGCCACACTGGCATTGGGTTCGCGGCCTTCGCGGATAGCGGCAAAAAACTCACGGTCCTGCAACTCTATGCCGTTCATGGACACCGCCACTTTGGATACATCCAGTTTTTCCTCTTTGCCGTTGAACAAATCGTCGTAGCGGGCGATATAGGTGGCCGAATCGCCGATGTATCGGAAGAACGTGCCCAGCGGCCCGTCGTTGTTAAAGCTAAGCGATAGCGTGCACATCGCGCCATTGGCCGCCTGCAACTGAATGCTCATGTCCATGGCGATACCCAGCGTCGGGTGGATGGCGCCTTGCATGGCGTTGGCTTTGACCACGGGGCTGCCCGCTTGGTAAGCGAATAAATCTACCGTATGCGCCGCGTGGTGCCACAGCAAATGGTCGGTCCAACTGCGCGGCTGACCCAGCGCGTTCATATTGGTGCGACGGAAGAAATAGGTTTGCACATCCATCTGGTAAAGTTTGAATTGGCCGGCCCGGATTTGCTGGTGCACCAACTGATGGCTGGGGTTAAACCGCCGCGTGTGGCCACACATAGCGACCAGGCCGGTTTGCTTTTGCAGCGCCACCACTTGCGCACCATCGCGGTACACATCGCACAGCGGAATTTCTACCTGCACATGCTTGCCCGCATTCAAACACGCGATGGACTGCGAGGCGTGCATTTGCGTGGGCGTACACAGAATAACCGCGTCCACCTCCTTGATCGCCAGGCTGTCGTTTAGATCGGTGGTGACATGGGAAATACCGTATTTATCGGCGACGTCTTGGGTTTTTCCCAGTTCGCGCCCGATCAGCGACACCACTTCCACGCCGTCAATCAACTTGATACCGTCCAGGTGCTTGATACCAAATGCGCCGGCACCGGCAAGGGCTACTTTGATGGTTTTACTCATACATTCTCCAAAATCAAATGCCCGACCGCGGTATTGCTTGCGGGCACATGGTAGAAACGGTGCTTCACTTCTGGTGCTTTGCCGCCACTTATGTCACTCATCGCTCCGCGCGCGATCAACCACATCACCAGTTCAATACCTTCGCTTCCGGCTTCGCGCACGTAGTCGATATGCGGCATTTTCGCCAGGCCTGCCGGGTCGGCGATCAAGCGGTCTAAGAATGCGTTGTCAAACTGCTTATTAATCAGACCGGCGCGCGGCCCTTGCAACTGGTGGCTCATGCCGCCGGTGCCCCAAATGTGCACATTCAAATCCGCATCAAACGTTTGCACTGCGTTGGCAATGGCTTTGCCCAGATTGAAACAACGCTGTCCACTGGGCACCGGATACTGCACCACGTTGACCGCAAACGGAATCACCGGGCATGGCCAGGCTTGCGGCTGCCCGCACATCAAGGACAGCGGCACGGTCAGGCCATGGTCCACGTCCATTTTGTTGACGATGGTCAGATCGAAGTCCTGCTGAATTACCGACTGCGCGATATGCGCAGCCAACTCCGGATGACCTTGCACCACCGGCACCGGGCGCGGACCCCAGCCTTCGTCAGCCGGGGTGTATTGGGCGGCGGTACCGATGGCAAAGGTCGGAATCATGTCCAGACTAAACGCAGTAGCGTGGTCGTTGAAGACCAGAAAAATCACGTCCGGTGTGTTCTGCTTCATCCATTGTTTGGAATAGTCGTACCCTGCGAAAAGCGGCTGCCAATAGGGCTCTTGGGTTTTTCCCATGTCCAGCGCAGCGCCAATGGCGGGCACGTGTGACGTGTAAACCGATGCGCTGATGCGTGCCATGCTTATACGCCTCCAGCGCCGCTTGGGCTGCCTGCACTGCCTGCACTGCCTTGGGGCTGTTTGTGTGCTTGCGCGCTACCGTCTTCGCCGATATAGCGGTTGCCCTGGGCCGAGCGGCCACCGCCAATCATCATGTTCCGGTATTCGTCTTCGCTCATGCCAGTCATACTGCCGGCCATTTGCTGAAAGCTCTTGCCATCGGTCGCGCCTATCTTGGCCAGAAAATAAATATTGCCACCCGCGCGTATGCACCGGTTCAAATCGCGCTCCAACACCGCCTGCTTTTGCTCTTCGGTCATGGCCCATTCATCCAGGTAAGCGCGTTCATTTGCTTTGAATCGGGTCCGGTTTTCGGCCTTCATAAGCGACATGCAAAACTGATTGAGTCCGTAGCCTTTGCGTGATTGCTCCATGTCAAACACCGTGGTGCCGGGAATGTCTAGGTAAGGTTTATCGAGTGCCATGCTGTGCTTTCATCTCTATCAAGACCAATACAAACGCGTCGGGTTGTCCACCAGTAACTTGCGCTGCAATTCACGTGTCACCGCAATCTGGGGGATGAAATCGACCAGCAAGCCGTCGTCAGGCATATGGTCTTTTAAATTAGGATGCGGCCAGTCTGTGCCCCACAGCACTCTGTCAGGAAAACTCTCGACTACATGGCGCGCAAACGGCACCACGTCACGGTAGGGTGCTGTTTCACCGTGAAAGGCTTTCGGACCAGTCAGGCTCAAGCGTTCAGGACAAGAAACTTTGCTCCACACATTCGGGTGCTCGCGCATGAACTGCATGAACAAACTGAACTCAGGGCCGTTCAAAGGTTTGGACACATCGGGTCGGCCCATGTGGTCCACCACCACCGTGGTGGGTAAGGTGGTGAAGAAATCCCACAACTCGGGCAAGTCCACGGCTTCAAAATAAATCACCACATGCCAGCCCCAGGCTTTGATACGGGATGCAATCTCCATCAATTCGTCTTTGGGTGTGAAG
>CANJXV010000225.1 GCA_947478935.1 Comamonadaceae bacterium | reverse complement strand
AGTTCTTGCCCGCACACCTGGCCTATCTGGAAAGTTACTTTCGCCGCCGCCGCTTCAACGCC
This sequence comes from Comamonadaceae bacterium, assembly GCA_947478935.1. GTDB lineage: Bacteria > Pseudomonadota > Gammaproteobacteria > Burkholderiales > Burkholderiaceae_C > Allorhodoferax. The sequence continues at coordinate 4,634 of CANJXV010000225.1, read as the reverse complement.
TTTTTCCCTTTTGCCGTGGTCTTGGCCAGTGTCTGCTTGTGGTGGCTGGTGGCGTTTGCGTCCAGCCCGCTGACTAGCCAGGCACAAGCCGTGGGCGCGGTGCTGGTAGGCACCCTGCTGGCCTTGGCAATTTTGGAGCACCTCATGCTAGTGCTGCCGCTTGACACCACCGCCTTGTGGCGTTGGGCCTTGCGTAAGAAAAAAGGCCAAGCCGCCGCAGATATTTTTGATGCCCACGCCGCACCTGTGTTAGCGCCCACTTTGGACAAGCATGACAAACTATTTCAAATCCATTGACGGCATCGGCGACGGTGGTGGCGATGCCGGTGGCGGCACGCACGGCCCCACCTTGGTCACCGGAGGCAAAGCGCCCACCGCCATCGTCATAGGCACCGGTTTTGGCGGTTTGGCCGCAGCCATACGCTTGTCGGTCAAAGGCTACCGCGTGCAGATGCTGGAAAAGCTGGACGCCCCCGGAGGCCGCGCTTATGTGCATAAGCAAGACGGCTTTACCTTTGATGCTGGCCCCACCATCATCACCTTGCCGCACCTGATCGAAGAGTTGTTTACCTTGTGTGGCAAGCGCATGCAAGACCATGTGGACTTGCGCCTGATGGCGCCTTTCTACCGCATTCGTTTTGACGACGGCACGCACTTTGACTACAGCAACGACGACGAGTCCATGCTCGACCAAATTGCCGCACTCAGCCCAGATGATGTGCAAGGCTTCAAGGACTTGATGCAGGCTTCCGAACGTTGCTTTCAGCTGGGCTTTCAAGAGCTGGGCATGATTCCTTTTGAGACCCTGGGCGACGTGGTCAAAGCTATGCCCAACCTGGCGCGCATGCAAGCCTGGCGCTCGATTTATAGCCTGGTGGCCCAGCATATCAAGCACCCCAAGCTGCGCATCGTCATGAGCTTTCATCCACTGCTCATCGGTGGCAATCCGTATTCGGTCACGTGCGTGTATGCGCTTATCCATGCACTCGAGCGGCGCTGGGGCGTGCACTCCGCCATGGGCGGCACGGGCGCTATCGTGCGCGAGCTGGTCAATTTGCTGCAGGCGCGCAATGTGCCCATCCGCTACAACACACCGGTCACGCGCATCCGTGTAGAGGCAGGCCGCGCCCGTGGTGTGGAACTAGCCAATGGCGAATTTATCCCCGCAGACATCGTGGTCAGCAATGGCGACGCAGCCTGGACCTACCGGCACCTTGTGGACCCGCAACACCGCAAACACTGGACCGATAAGCGCATTGCTAAAGGCAAGTATTCCTCCGGCTTGTTTGTTTGGTACTTTGGCACCGACCGCCAGTACCACGATGTGCCCCACCATATGATGGTGCTGGGCCCGCGTTACAAAGGCCTGTTGCAAGACATTTTTAAAAACCACGCGCTGTCCAAAGACTTCAGCCTGTATCTGTATCGGCCCACTGCCACCGATCCGTCTTTGGCCCCGCCCGGATGTGACAGTTTTTATGCGTTGTCGGTAGTGCCCAACCTCAGCAGCGGTACCGACTGGGCCGCAGTGACCGAGCAATACCGCGACGCGATTGCCACCGCTTTGCAAGAAAGCGTGCTGCCCAATTTGAAGCAGCATGTGGTGTCGTCCAAAGTCACCACGCCGCAAGATTTTCATGATCGCTTATGGTCTTACAAAGGCGCGGGCTTTGGGCTAGAGCCCATCTTGACGCAAAGCGCTTGGTTCAGGCCGCACAACCGGTCTGAAGACGTGCAAGGTTTGTTCATGGTCGGTGCCAGCAGCCAACCCGGTGCTGGCGTGCCCAGTGTGTTGATGTCCGCAAAAATGCTTCAAGAGGTGGTGCCCGATGTCACAAGTTTTGCCTGAAAACCATCCCATTGCCATTCCCAAGGCCTACGACCTAGAGGCTTGCCGCGAGCTGATGCGCGGCGGCTCGAAGTCATTTTTTGCAGCATCCAAACTTTTGCCCACGCGCTTGCGGCCGCCGGCTACTGCGCTCTATGCCTATTGCCGTTTGGCCGACGACGTGATCGACCTGGGCCAGGACCCCAAGCTGGCCATGCAAGACCTGCAACAGCGCCTAGATGAGATTTACGAAGGCCGCCCCGGCGCCATGGACGCTGACCGCGCGCTGGCGCACGTGGTGCACCGCTACGGCATACCGCGCGGTTTGCTCGATGCCTTGCTCGATGGCTTTTTGTGGGACACCCAAGACCGCCGTTACGAAACCCTGGCCGATGTCGAGGCCTACGGCGCTCGTGTGGCTGGCACCGTGGGCGCCATGATGTCCATCATCATGGGTGCATCCACCGACACCGCTATTGCCCGCGCTTGCGAAATGGGCGTGGCCATGCAACTGACCAACATCGCCCGCGACGTGGGCGAGGACGCGCGCAATGGCCGCCTCTACCTGCCGCGCGCCTGGTTCCGCGAAATCGGCATGGATGCCGATGCCTGGTTGGCCAACCCGGTGTTTGACGCACGTATCGCCGGCTTTACCCAGCGCCTGCTGCTGCGCGCCGATGTGCTGTACCGCCGTGGCGAATTCGGCCTGGCCGAGCTGCCATGGGACTGCCGCCCCGCCATCCAAGCGGCGCGCTTGGTGTATGCCGAAATCGGTAAACAGTTAGAGCGCGAAGGCCTCAACTCCATAGACCGCCGCACTGTGGTTTCCACCAGCCGCAAACTTGCGTTGATTGCGCGCGCTGCCTCGGTGGCGCTCAAAACCCCGGCCATGCCGGCGGTGGCCATCAGCCCGGTGCCCGCGATTGCGTTTTTGGTGGATGTGGTCAGCCGCGACCGCCGCCCCAGCCACGACAACAAACCCTGGACCCTACCCAAGCGCAGCTTTGACCAGCGCGTCGAGTGGATGGTGAATTTGTTTGGGCGCCTGGAGCAACGCGAGCGGGCCAATCGCTAAAGCACCGTGTCGCTCAAGCTCGTCGAGGTGCTGGTACTGTTATGCGCAGGGGCCTTGTTCGTCTGGTGGCAAATGCGTGATCTGCGAATCGCCCGCGAACAAACGCGTGTGCAACGGCAAGCCGAGCAGGCCGCGAAAGCCGCAGCGCAGGCCCGAGGCACCTCGGATGCGTCTATGACCCAAGAAAGCGCAAACGCAAAAGACGGATCGCCGCATGCACCCTGAGCTCAAAGTCATCCACTTGGTTTGCGCTGCATTGTTTTTGGGCAACGTCATCGTCAGCGGCGTCTGGGCGCTTTTGGCCGAACGCACGCGCAACCATGCCATCATCCAGTTCAGCAACACCATGGTGCTGATCACCGATGCAATGTTCACCCTGACCGGCGCGGTGGGCGTGGTCTGGACCGGGCACGGCATGGCGCTGCATTTTGATGGTGGCGCCGGCCACCCCTGGATACAGTGGTCGTATGCGCTGCTGAGTTTTTCTGGGCTGATATGGCTGCTGGTACTGGTGCCCATCCAGTTCAAACAACGCGCCATGCTGCGCGCCAGCGACACTGTGGGTGAAGACTACTGGCGCCTCTCGCGCATCTAGCAAATCGCCGGTGCGATAGCGACCGTGCTGCCGCTACCGATTGTGTATTTCATGGTGAACAAATCGGTCTAGGGCGCAAAGCGCACTTCCTTATGTCCACCTCTTCCTTCAAGGGCCAAGTGGTCCTGATCACCGGCGCGGCCTCGGGTATAGGCGCGGCCACGGCACTAGAAGTCTTGGCCCAAGGCGGCGTGCCGGTGTTGGTGGACTGTGATGCCGAGCCTCTGGCCGCCACGGCTGCGCGCTGCGTTGGCGGGGTCTTGCACTTAGTCGCTGACGTAACCGACTTGCCCTCCATGGAGCAGGTGGTCGCGCAAACCCTGGCGCGTCACGGGCGCATGGATGTGGTGTTTGCCAATGCCGGTGTGGCTGCTTTTGGGCCGGTGTCGCTGGTGGACCCGCAGGCCTGGAAGCGCTGTGTAGAGGTCAATGTGTTTGGCGTGTTCAACACCGTGCGCGCCGCATTGCCCGCAGTCATGCAAGCGCGCGGCTATGTTCTGATCAATGCCTCGGTGTCCGCGTTTGCGCACCCGCCGGTGGTCTCGGCCTATGCCGCCAGCAAATCGGCGGTGGAGGCCATGGGCAACTCCTGGCGGATCGAGCTGGCATCGCATGGTGTAGATGTGGGCGTGGTGTATGCCGGCACTGTCAGAACGCCGCTGCTCACGGAGGGCGCTCTGCACCCTGGTTTTGTACGCTTACACGCCGCCACGCCCGCTCCGCTAAACCGCGAAACATCGCCGCAAGACGCAGCCCGCGCCATCGTGCGCGGCATGCAAACGCGCAAGCGCCGTATTTGGATACCCGGGTGGGTGCGCATTCTGTACGCCCTGCGCGCTCTGCTGCACATGCCCTTTGCTGAACGCGAACTACGCCGCGCCGCGCCGGAGATTGAAGCCTTTTATATCGAAGGCTTGCAAACGGAAGGCCCGCTGGCTTCGTCGTTTGGGCCCAGGGAGCGGGAGAGAACCTTGGCTAGAGGGCGCGGTGTTTGATTTAAGGGCCGCTTACGACCCAAAGCGGTCGGACGCGGCGCTGCCTTGGGCGGCGGTGATGCTGCGTAAACGGTCATCTAATGCCGCTTAGAACAGCAACTTTTTTAGGTTGCTAAGGGTGAGCAGATTTCGACCAGTGTT
>CANJXV010000224.1 GCA_947478935.1 Comamonadaceae bacterium | reverse complement strand
GAGCAACTGCTGATTTCGCGGTAGGTGTTTTGCGCGGGCAGCCACACTTCCAGGTCATAGGTCTTGGCCGCGCCAAAGCCCATGTCGCCGGTACACAAGCTCATCACGCGGTAGGGCAGGCCCAGCTTTTGCAATATGGCTTCGGCATGGCCGGTCATCTCCTCCAGCGCGGCGTAGCTGTGGTCCGGGTGAACGATTTGCACCATCTCCACCTTATCAAACTGGTGCTGGCGGATCAGGCCACGGGTATCGCGCCCGTAGGAGCCGGCCTCAGAGCGAAAGCAGGCCGTGTGCGCCGTCAGCTTCATGGGTAGTTGGTTTTCGGCCAGCACGGTGTCGCGCACAAAATTGGTGAGCGTCACTTCGCTGGTGGGAATCAGGTAGAGCGCAGCGTTGTCCGCAGTTTGCGCGTCCTGCCCGCCTTTTTTGGCGGCAAACAAATCTTCTTCAAACTTGGGCAATTGGCCGGTACCGCGCAGGGTTTCGGCATTGACGATATAGGGCGTGTAGCACTCGGTGTAGCCGTGTTCCCGGGTCTGCACGTCCAACATAAATTGGGCGATAGCGCGGTGCAAGCGGGCCATCGGCCCTTTCATGACGGTAAAGCGTGCACCGCTGAGTTTGACCCCCATATCAAAGTCCAGTCCCAGCGGTTCGCCCACATCCACATGGTCTTTAATGGTGAAATCCATGGCCTTGGGCGTACCCCAGCTGCGCACCACCACATTGGCATGCTCATCCTTGCCTACCGGCACGCTCTCGTGCGGCAAATTGGGCACGTTGAGCAACAGCGCCTGCATATCGGCCTGGATGCCCTCCAAGCGGGTGCCCGAAGCATCCAGTTCGGATTTGATTTCGGCCGTCTGCGCCATCACCGCATCGACTTCGGCCTGCGCTGCCGCACCTTTGGCCTTGAGTTGGCCGATCTGCTTACTTAGGCTATTGCGCTTGGCTTGCAGCTCTTCGGTGCGGGTTTGGATAGTTTTGCGCTCCGCTTCCAGCGCGGTAAATGCGTCCACAGGCAAAAAGGCTTGCGGGCTTTTGCGGGTTTCAAGGCGGGCCAGAACCGAAGCCAGGTCTTTGCGAAGCAGGGTGATGTCGAGCATGGTGAAGTAGTAAGGGTTCGGGCACAGGCCGAAACCGCCGATTTTAGGCGGGCCGGGCGGGCTAAGCGCTACAGGCCGGTGGCCGCCCGCTTAGGGCGCCGGCGCGCTTTGCCCGTCCGTTTCCGGCTTCAAACCCTTGGGCAGCGGGAACTTGATGGTTTCGACCACGCCGTCCATGCGCCGCACCGAGAGTGCGCCCAGCGAGCGAAGCCGCGAGATGACGGCCTGCACCAATATCTCGGGGGCCGAGGCGCCAGCGGTCAGGCCCACGCGGCCACGGCCTACAAACCAGGCCGGGTCCAGCTCGTTGGCGTGGTCCACCATATAACTGACGGTGCCCAGTTTTTGCGCCACTTCGCGCAAGCGGTTACTGTTAGAGCTGGTGGGGCTGCCCACCACAATCACGATGTCCACTTGCGGGCTCATGATTTTGATGGCGTCTTGGCGGTTTTGGGTGGCGTAGCAAATGTCCTGCTGCTTGGGTTCGCGCACTTGCGGAAAACGCGCTTTGACGGCTGCGGCAATATCCGCCGCGTCGTCCATACTCAGCGTGGTTTGCGTGACGAGCGCCAGCTTGGCAGATTGACCTGGTTGCACACGGGCCACATCGGCCACGTCTTCAACCAGGTGGATGCCGCTTTCCAGCTGGCCCATAGTGCCTTCCACTTCCGGGTGCCCTTTGTGGCCGATCATGATGAACTCGTAGCCCTCTTTGTGCAGCTTGGCCACTTCCACATGCACTTTGGTTACCAGCGGACAGGTGGCGTCAAACACCTTAAAGCCGCGCTGCACCGCCTCGTCCTGAATCGCCTTGCTCACGCCATGCGCCGAAAACACCAGCGTCGCGTCGGGAGGTACGTCGGCCAGATCTTCGATAAAGATGGCGCCCTTGGACTTGAGGTCATTCACCACAAAAGTGTTGTGCACGATTTCATGGCGCACATAAATGGGGGCGCCGAATTTGGAGAGCGCACGCTCCACAATTTCAATCGCTCGGTCCACCCCGGCGCAAAAGCCACGCGGTTCGGCTAGTAGGACTTCACTGCCATTCAAAATATCGCTGGATTTGTTACCGTGAGAGTTCATAAAACAGCAATCACTTTCACTTCAAAGCTGACAGGCTGACCAGCCAGCGGGTGGTTGAAATCGAACAAGACCGCACCTTCGACCTGCCCGTGCTGGTCGCTGGCGTCTGCCTTGACCGCGACCACCGCACCGGCATAGCTGCTTTGCCCGTCGGGCGTGGGGAACTGCACCACATCGCCGGGCGCATAACGCTCTTGTGGGTCGCCCATGTCACGCAACAGGCTTTGAGCCACCCACTGTTGCATATCCGGGTTGCGCGGGCCAAAGGCCACACCGGCGGCTAAGTCAAAGGTGCGGTGCGCGCCCTCCTCCAGACCCATCAGGCAGCGCTCCACTTCGGGCGACAACTCGCCGGTGCCCAGGCTCAGGGTGGCGGGTTTGCCCTCAAAGGTGTTGATCACATCGCCTGCCGGGCCGGCCAGCCGGTAGTGCAGCGTTAAAAACGAAGCGGCTTGGATGCGGGGCAGGTCGTGGGTCATAAGGCTATGGATAATCTGCGGCTATTGTATGGATACGGGGCAGCGGCTATGTACCGCAGCACCATCGCCCCGACCCTACCGATCAACGCTGTCACACCCACTGCCGCCATGCCCCTGGACCATCTGCCTGTGGACGCCCGTCCACGCGAAAAACTGCTGCAACGCGGCCCTGCTGCCCTTAGCGATACCGAACTACTGGCCATCCTGCTGCGCACCGGCATACCCGGCAAAGACGTGCTGCAACTGGCGGACGAACTGCTGCGCACCCCGCACCGGGTGGCCGAACAGGGTCCCCCGGCCCAAGGCTTTGGCGGCATCGCCGGCTTGCTGCATACCGACCCCAAGGAATTAGCCCAGGTCAAAGGCCTGGGGCCCGCCAAGCGCGCCGAAATCATTGCGGTGCTGGAGTTGGCCCGCCGTGCCATGGCGCAGCGCCTGCAAGAGCGTGCGGTGTTGGACTCGCCACAAGCGGTGCGGCAGTTTTTTCAGCTGCATTTGTCCGCCCTGCCCCATGAAGTGTTTGCGGTAATGTTTCTGGACGTGCAAAACCGCATGCTGGCGATGGAGGAAATGTTCAAAGGCACCGTGAGCCAGGCCAGCGTCTATCCGCGCGAAGTGGTGATACGCGCTTTGCACCACCAGGCCAGCGCAGTGGTGCTGGCACACAACCACCCCAGCGGCTCGGTGCAGCCTTCGCGGGCAGACGAGACGCTTACGCACACGCTGAAATCTGCGCTGGCGCTGATCGATGTGCGCGTGCTGGACCACATCATCGTGGCGCAAGGCCAGTCGTTGTCCATGGCGGAGCAAGGTCTGGTGTGATCCACCTTACCGGGTCGGCGCCGCTTGCGTGGACAATCGCCCCATGCCCGGCTTGGAAGACCTGAAAAAACTAAAGAATGAGCTGCAAGCGCAAGCAGCCAGAGAAAAAGCCGAGCAAGCAGCCCGCCTGCTTGCGGCCAAGCGGGCCGAGAAAGAGCGCAATTTGTTTGAAAGCGCGGTGGGGCAAGTGCAACGCCTGCCCATCGTGGCGCGCGCCGACCTGAAGCGCCCGGCCCCGCCAGCGACCCTTCTTCAACACGAACTGGACGCGAAAGCGGCGCTGCAAGAGTCGCTGAGCGATGAGTTTGACATTAGTAGCCTGCTAGATACCGACCAGGACCTGAGCTTTCGCCGCCCCGGCGTGGGCGCGGACGTGGTGCAAAAACTGCGCAAGGGCCAATGGAGTATCCAACGCCAGGTAGATTTGCACGGGCTGCGCAGCGACGACGCGCGCGAGGCCATGGGCCGCTTTATCCGCGACGCGCACAAGCAAGGCCTGCGCTGCGTGCGCGTGGTACACGGCAAAGGCCTGGGCTCACCCGGAAAGGCGCCGGTACTCAAAGACAAGGTGCTGCGCTGGCTAGTACAAAAGGCCGAGGTCATCGCCTTTGTGCAAGCCCCGCCCAATAAAGGGGGCGCGGGCGCGGTGCTGGTGCTGCTGGCGCCGGTGCGGCCGCTTACAAGCCGTCCGGCTTGATTTGGGCTCGCGCAATTACCGGCTTCCAGCGCGCTTGTTCTTGTTTGATGAAGGCCTCAAACTCGGCGCGCGTATCGCCTACGGCTAGCGCGGTGTCTTGGCTGAGTTTGTCCTGAACCAGTTTGGACCGCGTCGCGGCCATGGCTTCTTTTTCCAGCTTGTCGATATTGGCTTTGGCCATTTTGCTGGGGGCCAGCAGACCGTACCACTGTGTCATTTCAAACCCTTTGTAGCCTTGCTCTGCCACGGTGGCGACATCAGGAAGCTGCGGCAAACGCGCGCTGGTACCGGTCGCGATGCAGCGCAGCTTGCCTGCTTTGATGAACTGCAAAAGTGCGGGCGCGCCCACTGCTGCCGCATCCAATCGCCCCGCCATCAAGTCGGTCAACATCGGGCCCGTGCCACGATAGGGCACATGCAAAACGAAGGTTTCGCTGACCATTTTGAGGTATTCAAAGGCCAAGTGACCCGCGCTGCCATTACCCGCAGAGCCGGAGGTGAGTTGACCGGG
>CANJXV010000223.1 GCA_947478935.1 Comamonadaceae bacterium | reverse complement strand
TACCCATTCCCCAAAAGGTGAAGTTTGATGCGGAGTACTTGGCGCGTCAAAGTTTTACCTTCGATGTCTATATCCTGTGGCTAACGGTGGTAAAGGTTGTCCAAGGCGATGGGGTGGCCCATTAACCTTTAGTACCAAAGCATTATCTCCACAACAATATGAACAGCTTCTTAGAAGAAATCTCGCAATCGGTTTTGGCCCTGCCGCGCCCGGCCAAGCGCATCATTGTGTTGGCGGTGGACATTAGTTTTTGTGTGCTGTCGGTGTGGCTCGCCTACTACTTGCGCCTGGGTGAATTCATCCCCATGGCGGGCAAGCCGATGGTGGCTGCTGCGGTATCCGTTTTATTGGCTATTCCTTTGTTTATTGTTTCGGGGCTATACCGCGCCATATTTCGGTATAGCGGCCTGCCGGCCATTGTTTCCTTGGTAAGGGCTATTAGCATTTATGGCTTGATGTATGCCGCGATATTCACGGCGATAGGAGTGCTGGGCGTCCCTCGGACGGTTGGGCTGATCCAGCCCATGCTGCTGCTGCTCTTGGTGGGCACGTCGCGCGCGTTTGCAAAGTTATGGCTAGGCGGCGAGTACCAAAGCCGCTGGAAGCGCGCCACGCTGCCGCAGCTGTTGATTTATGGCGCGGGCAGTGCCGGCAGGCAACTGGCTAGCGCAATGTCGGCCAGTACAGACATTCGGTTAGTCGGTTACCTAGACGATGACGATCGGCTGCACGGACATGTACTCAATGGGCTGCCTATTTTTGACCCGCGTGATCTGCCGATATTGGTGCCGCAAAGCAAAATAACCGACATCTTGCTGGCTATGCCATCCTTGTCTAGACAGCGCCGCAACAGCATTCTTGAAGAGTTAGCGCCACTACACGTATCTGTGCGCACCTTGCCAGGCATTAACGACCTGGCCACCGGTAAGGTAAGCCTGAGCGACATACGGGAGCTAGACATCGACGACTTGCTTGGCCGCGAACCCGTCAAGCCCAATGCGCTATTAATAAACCGCAATACCCAAAACAAAACCGTGTTGGTAACTGGCGCTGGAGGCAGCATAGGTAGTGAACTGTGCCGCCAAATTTTGCAATCCCAGCCCAAGCAACTTTTACTGGTAGAAATGAGCGAATTTGCCCTGTACCAAATTCACCAAGAATTGCAGTCGCTTGCGTCGGGAGGACAGGCTACGCCAGAGCTATTAGGCGATACCCAAGCCGTGCCCAAGCTTAGTGGCATGCTGGGCGGCGATGTACCCAAAGTTGAGATAGTGCCCCTGCTGGGCTCGGTGTGCGACGAAGTGCGCATGCAAGAGATCATGGACACCTGGCGCCCGCATACGGTGTACCACGCCGCGGCATATAAACACGTGCCTTTGGTAGAGCACAACCCCGCCGAAGGCGTGCACAACAACGTGTGGGGCACGCGCGTCTGCGCAGAGGCGGCAGTGCGCAACGGCGTGCGCAATTTTGTGCTGATCAGCACCGATAAAGCCGTACGCCCCACCAACATCATGGGCGCCACCAAGCGCCTGGCCGAAATGGTCTTGCAAGCATTGGCTGAGCTCAACCCCGCAGTAACGGGGCAGGGCGGTCCGGCACCTACTTCGCGCACCTGTTTTTCAATGGTGCGTTTTGGCAATGTGCTGGGCTCCAGTGGTTCGGTAGTGCCGCTGTTTCGCGAGCAGATTCGCAATGGCGGTCCCATCACGCTCACCCACGCGGACATCACCCGCTTTTTTATGACGATTCCAGAGGCTGCGCAGCTCGTGATACAAGCGGGCGCAATGGGCACGGGTGGCGATGTGTTTGTATTGGACATGGGCCAGCCGGTGCGCATCTTGGACTTAGCGCGCCGCATGGTGGAGCTTTCGGGCCTGAGCGTGCGCACCGAAGAGAACCCCGAAGGCGATATTGAAATAGCCATCACCGGCCTGCGCCCTGGCGAAAAACTGTACGAAGAATTGTTGATTGGCGAAAACCCGGTCCCTACGCAGCACCCCCGCATCATGAAAGCGCAAGAACCATTTTTGCCTTGGAATGCCTTGCAAGAAAGCCTCAACAGCTTGCGCATGGCCACCGGCGTGAATGACGTGCCATTGATACGCGGCTTGCTCCAGCAACTGGTCTCCGGCTACGAACCCTCAGGCGAGGTAGTGGACTGGGTGTACTTGGCGCAGGAGCGCGAGGCGCTGGGGGGCGAGTGGCGTTCCTAAATTTAGAGTTCGAAGGTTTTCCGTCATAATTTGCCGAGACTCTCGTGCGCCACTCTATTGGTTCTGGCATGGGCCTAGGGCCTTGAAATGACAAAAATGTATCCTGACAAGGCGCCCTAGATTTTCCAAGGACTGTATGCGTTTAGAAATTCAAGACAGGTCGGTAATTAGCGATGCGATTCACCGAGCTGACCCTGACGCAATTATTTATCTGTTTGGATCGCGGGTGGATGATGCTGCCAAAGGCGGTGATATTGACCTATTGGTATTGTCCAAAAAAATCCATCTAATGGAAAAAATCGACATTCTTGCGCAACTGCACCAAAGTCTAGGAGAGCGCAAGATTGATATCGTTGTGTACCCCGATAGCAGCAGCCCTTTCGCTAGCTTGGCCATAGAAAACGGCATACGGCTATGACGCGTCCCAAAATTGAACTACTCCGAGAGGAGCTTGCAGGGCTCCAGTTAGCCGCCGAACACCTAGATTATTCGGTAGCCAGATGCCTTAGCCTATCCGATCAAAAAGACTTGTTACCAGACCAACTGGAACGCCTAGAGTCCCTGACCAGCCGTTTTGCGCGTTTGGCTGATTTACTTGTTCAACGGATATTCCGATTGATCGACGAGATAGAGTTGGCGGACGCTGGTACCGTTCTGGACCGAATTTATCGAGCGGAAAAACGTGGATGGGCAAGCGCGGCTGATTTGATCCGAATCCGCGAGTTGAGAAACTTGATCGCGCACGAATACGCAAACGACAAAATGAGAGCGATTCATGCAGCGGTGGCTTCAATGTCCTCAACCCTGTTAGCAATGGTGCCTCGGGTGATTTCCTATTCGGACGCAATAATCCAGCGGTATCCCAAATGAATAGGGCTGCCTAACCCTTACCACCTTTTAGACGGCCCCTTGTTGCGCGACACTTTTCCCTTTTTGCGACATAATTTGTGACATAATTGCTTAAAAATGTGTCGCAAGATGTGGTGCATGTTTCGCCGAATCAAGGACTGGAGGGTTAAGAAATGTCACGAACGACGCAAAGCGACGAGCTCCGGTTGATCGAATCTATCGTTCAGGCGCGCCCAAACGGTATCGGCATCTCGGACATTGAGACGGCGATGGCAAGCATTCATAACGCAGGGCTCAACCGCCGCACATTGCAACGACGATTGCAAAAGCTTATTGGTTCCAAGCGCCTGGGCACCGAAGGCGAAAGCAAGGCCTTGGTGTACAAACCTGCTTCTGGCAAGTCTGTTGCGCTCACTGGCGTCGCAGCCTCGGATTCTGTTGCCGAGGCTGACCTCTACGTCACTGTCTCGCCTGAAGGCGCGCGGATTCGCGACCGAGTCAGGATGCCGCTGATGCACCGCCGTCCTGTGGGCTATCGGCGTGAATTTCTAGAGGCCTACCAGCCCGGCCAAACCTACTATCTATCGGAGCCATTGCGAAGCCAGTTGCACGATATGGGGCGCACAGCGGCCAATCACCGACCTGCGGGCACCTACGCCCGAGACATTCTGAGCCGCTTGCTTGTTGATTTGTCATGGGCCTCATCCAAGTTGGAAGGTAACACCTACAGCCGGCTCGACACCCAAAACCTGATTGAACTAGGGCAGGCAGCGCAGGGCAAGGATGCCATCGAAACACAGATGATCCTGAACCACAAGGCCGCCATTGAGATGTTGGTCGAGGATGCTGAAGGGGTGGGCTTCGACGCATTTACCTTCAAAAATTTGCATGCGGTGCTGTCGCAAGACTTGATGCGCGACCCCCAATCAAGTGGGCGATTGCGTCGGCGCGCTGTAGACATTTCTGGCACCGTGTTTCACCCTGCTGCATTGCCGCAAGTTATTGAAGATTGCTTTGCGCAATTGTTGAGCAAGGCAAGCGTCATACCCGACCCCCTAGAGCAGGCATTTTTTGTGATGGTGCAGCTGCCGTATCTGCAACCCTTTGAAGATGTGAATAAGCGCGTCTCCCGTGTCGGCGCCAATATTTCGCTCATCAAACACAACCTGTGTCCGCTGTCCTTCATTGATGTGCCGGAGCGTGCCTACGTCGAGGGAACTTTGGGCGTCTACGAGCTCAATGAGATTGATTTATTACGTGACGTTTTTGTGTGGGCCTATGAAAGGTCGTGTCAGCGGTATTTGGCCGTCACGCAAAATATGGTGGCGCCTGACCCATTGAAAATTAAGTACCGGGAGGCACTAATTCTTGCGGTGCAAGCGGTGGTTCAAGGACAGGTGCCACAGGTTCCCTATGGGATTGCTCCAGCCGCGCTTGCGCTTATAGATGCGCAGGACCGCGATGCATTTATGCAGATGCTGATCGATTCACTGGGCCATTTGCACGAAGGCAGCATAGCTCGCTACAGATTGCGCCGCTCAGAATACCTTGCTTGGGCAGCAGAGCAACGTTAAAAAAATTCGGCACCCCAGCCAGGGAGAGGCCGCAGCGTACTTGAGATGTGCCAGAGCACCTTGAATTTTCAGCTTA
>CANJXV010000222.1 GCA_947478935.1 Comamonadaceae bacterium | reverse complement strand
GGAAAGGCTATTGGATTGATGCCGCCAAAACGCTGCGCATGAAAGACGATGCGGTCATTATTTTGGACCCGGTGAATCGGCCTGTGATAGACGCCGCATTGGCGCGCGGCGTGAAAGACTATATAGGCGGCAATTGCACCGTGAGCTGTATGTTGATGGGCCTGGGCGCCCTGTTCAAGGCCGATTTGGTGGAATGGATGACGGCCACTACCTACCAAGCTGCCAGCGGCGGCGGCGCGCAGCACATGCGCGAGTTGCTGACCCAAATGGGCACGCTCAACAACGCGGTGCGCACCCACTTGGACAATCCCGCGAGCGCGATTTTGGAGATTGACCGCCAGGTAACCGCCACCCAGCGCGCCCTCTCGCCGGAAGAAACCAAAAACTTTATGGCCCCCCTGGCCGGTAGCCTGATCCCCTGGATCGATAGCGATCGGGGCGACGGCACCAGCCTGGAAGAATGGAAAGGCAGTGCCGAGACGAATAAGATTTTGGGGCGCCAGAACCAGCCAGTGCCGATCGACAGTATTTGCGTACGCGTTGGCGCCATGCGCTGCCACAGCCAGAGCCTCACCATCAAAATGAAGCGTGATGTACCGCTGAACGATATTGAAGAGATGTTGAAAAATGACAATGCTTGGGTGCGTTTTGTCGCCAATAACCGCATGGACAGCGTACGCGCGCTGACTCCCGTGGCGGTGACTGGCACTATGGATATTGCGGTTGGCCGGGTACGCAAACTCGTCATGGGGCCGCAGTATCTGGGCGCCTTCACTATCGGCGACCAACTTCTATGGGGCGCTGCCGAGCCGCTGCGGCGCATGTTACGCATCTTGCTGGAAGCCTAATTTCGGCACTCCATAAGCGATATTCCATCCCCACACCAAGAACCTTAAAGGCTTCGAAAAACAGTTTTTACCAAATTCATTCGCCAATTTCTATTATTTATAATGTTATTGTTTTTTTAATGATAATATCGTGACAATTGAATATTGGAGGTAATCATGGGTTGGACGCGCTCTTTGACGGTAAGGCTGCCACTAGCCATTTTCTGGTTGAGCGGCTCACTTTTTGCAGGTATTGCTAACGCAATTACCCTGGCGCCCATCGCAGTACGCTCCTATCTCGGACAAAACCTGGTGGCTGAAATCGACGTTTTGAACGTCACAGCGCAGGAAGAGGCAAGCCTGAAAGCCGGAATTGCCGAGCCCAAGGCCTTTGTTGACCTGAGTATGGATTACAGCCAGTCCATTGGCGATGCGCAAATTGAATTGCTAAGGCACCCAAATGGCACGCGCTTTATAAAACTGCGTAGCGCGCGCCCTATTGGCGAGCCCTTTGTCGATCTGGTTATCGAGGTTTCTTCTAACGCTTCCAAACTGGTGCGCGCCTACCGCCTGCTTTTAGACCCGCCACCACTTAATCAGGCCCTGGTGGCGGCGCCCGAGCTAGCAGAACGCAGCGCGGTAATCACTACCTCGGCACTCGGTCCAGTTGCATCAACAGAGGCTATGCCCCTGCCGCCCGCAAGCAAAGCCAAATTACACGGTCCACGGGCTAAAAAACAAACTGAAGAGTACGTGGAAAAACAGATCGATGGTGCGAAAAATATCACCGTAAGACCAGGCGATACCGCTGAGAATATAGCCAATCGCCTCAAACCGGATGGGGCCAGTACAGAACAAATGCTGATTGCCTTATTGCAATCTAACCCCCAAGCATTTATCCGTGGCAACGTCAATTTAATTCAGTCCGGCGCATCAATTGCAGTGCCCCCAGCAGAAACGGTCTACCAGGTCAATGAAAAAGAGGCTCTTGCCACATTGGCGGCACAGGCCCAAGCCAGTAACACCTTGCAACGCGCCGGCAAAAAACAAATATATCCGGCCTCGGGTAAGGAATACGCTTCTTCCGATGTAAAGCCACCCAGCACAATTGAGTCGAAAAACACTGCTGAAAAAGGCGATGCCTTAAAGCTCAGCAAAAACACCGAGAAGGATAAAAAAGAAGTTGAAAAGCTGGAACAAATCGCCAGGGAAAAAAATAAACAAAGCGAGTTGGAACGCGCCGCCGAGTTGGCGAAGAATACTCAGGAATTAAATGCGTTAGCCAAGGTCGCCGCCGCGCCGACAATCGCCCCAGATTCATCCAAGCCTGCAGCCCCTGGCGCGGCAACAGGTGTCGGCACTTTGTCCGACCCTGTCGTTGTAGCAATGGCACAAACCCCTGCTATTGCGGCTTCAGCGGCGCCTACTGCAAGCGCGACAAGTGCGGCGCCAACGGTAGCCAAAGCCGCAGCAGCGCCTGCGTCTAGCCCAGCCCCGGTTTTTGCTGAGCCTGATGTTTTGGAAGTTGTACTTGAACCCTTAGCCAATTCAATAGAGTTGCTCTTGATCGGATTGGGTGCGCTAGGGATGGGTGCCGCTGGAATAATTTGGGCCCGCAAACGCAAAGATAAAAAAACGACAACCGCTGCGGTTGCTGTCACCGATAAAAACGAGGCACCCTGGACGGCCAACACAGAAGCTAGCAATACGGCGTATGACGGCGATCAGGTCGATACCAGTATCTCAAACGAACACAATCCGACAGAGAACACGGTTTTTGCTGCCGAATTGGACCCGCTAGCCGAGGCAGATGTGTACTTAGCCTATGGCAAGGACGTACCGGCGGAAGAAATACTGCGAGAAGGTTTAATGCAACACCCCAAACGCGTTGCGATTCATCTGAAGCTAGCAGAAATTTACGCAGCTCGCCAGGACACCAACAATTTCGCTATTTGCGCAGACCAGGTGGAAACGCTTTCAGGCAGAGATAGTGCCGACTGGGCCCAGATTCAGTCGCTCGGCCAGCTCACGCATCCGGGTAACCCGCGCTACCAAAATACCGTCGCCGCGACTCCAGCGACTTGGCTCAAGGGCGGAATGCTGGAATTCGAACATTCAATGTTCGGAGGCAATAATAGGCAAGCGACGCTTGCCGCAAGTACGCCAGCCAGGGTGGCCAGCGCGGCACCCGGACTAGACCCCGTGCTATCCTTCGCGCCGGGCGCAGACAATGCTGCAGCGGGCGCAAAAGCCAAGTCGCCCAAGCCCATGTCCTTTAATATGGACTCGCTATCACTGGATTTGGCCACAACCCCGTCGCCGCAGACGCACGGCAATTCAGAGCAACTGGAAACGTCCATGGAATTAGCAAAACAATTTATAGAAATCGGCGAGCTCACTGGTGCGCGCAGCACGCTGAACGAAGTAGTGGCCGACGGCTCGGAAGAGCACCTCATAAGAGCGCAGGCTATTTTGGCAAAACTCAAGTGATGCGCGTCCCGGCGCGCCGCCTCAGGGGCTGAGCATGCGCATAGTTTTGGGCCTGAGCTACAACGGCTTGCCCTACCAAGGCTGGCAAAGTCAGTCCTCCGGGCTTACTGTGCAGGACCGGCTGGAGGCGGCACTTGCTTCTTTTACGGGCACCCGTATCTCCACGCTGTGCGCGGGACGCACCGATGCCGGCGTACACGCACTCATGCAAGTGGTGCACTTTGAAAGTCCAGTTGAGCGCAGCAAGCATGCTTGGGTACGTGGCACCAATAGCAAGTTGCCCAGCGATATCGCGGTCGAGTGGGCCCTGCCCGCTCCGCCAAATTTTCACTGCCGTGCCAGCGCGCTGAGCCGGCGCTACGCCTATGTGCTGCGACAGTCCGAAGTGCGCCCCACCTTGGAAGCAGGCCGCGTCGGCTGGAGCTTTCGGCAGCTCGACGGCGCAGCTATGCGCCGGGCAGCCGACTACCTGCTGGGCGAACACGATTTCAGCTCGTTTCGCGCCTCCGAATGCCAGGCGCTCTCGCCTGTTAAAAATCTGCTGCGCATCGACATGGTGCAGCGCGGTGCGTATTGGCGCTTTGACTTCGAAGCCAGCGCCTTTTTGCACCACATGATTCGCAACATCATGGGGTCTTTGGTGCGCGTTGGACAGGGCATGGAAGCGCCCGAGTGGATAGATGCCGTACTGCAAGCGCGCGACCGCAAACGGGCAGCGCCCACTTTTTCCCCGTCGGGTTTGTATTTTCTGGGGCCACGCTATGCAGCCCACTTCGGTATGCCCGAGCACACGCCTGCGTATGATTGGCTTCCATGAGCACCCAACCCACCGCCCAGCGCACCCGGATTAAGGTTTGTGGCCTGACCCGCGAACAAGATGTGCAAGCCGCAGTGGCAGCAGGCGTAGATGCGATAGGCTTTGTGCTCTACGCCAAAAGCCCGCGCGCCGTCAGCGCTGAACGGGCTACCCAACTGGCGCAGTTGCTGCCGCCCTTCATTACGCCGGTCCTGCTGTTTGTCAATCCTGAACTCGGCGAAGTCGCCGCGGCCTGCGCCTTGCTGCCAACGGCTTTGCTGCAATTACATGGCGACGAGAGCCCAAAAACCTGCGCCGCGCTAGTCGGGGCCTCAAATCGCCCTTTTATTCGGGCAGCGCGCATTCCCATTGGCCCGCCGGGGGCTGAATTCGACCTCGTAAAATACGCGTTCGATTATTTCCAAGCCCAAGCCATCCTGCTCGACGCCCATGTCGAGGGATTCGGCGGCGGCGGTAAGGTATTCAATTGGTCACTGCTTCCTCCAAGCGTCAACGCTCACCTCGTCTTGAGTGGTGGACTCAATGCTGCAAACGTGGGCGACGGCATCGCCCTGCTACGGCCACGCTGTAAATCGTTGGCCGTGGACGTGAGTTCCGCAGTGGAAGTC
>CANJXV010000221.1 GCA_947478935.1 Comamonadaceae bacterium | reverse complement strand
GGTGCTGGCGCGGGCGGTGCAGATCGGCGGCAGTACGCTCAAAGACTTTTCCAACGCCCAGGGCGAAACGGGCTATTTCCAGTTGGAGGCGGCGGTCTATGGGCGCGAAGGCCTGCCCTGCCGCGCTTGCGGTACCGCTATCAAAGCCATCCGCCAAGGCCAACGATCCACATTTTTTTGCCCGTTATGCCAAAAGCCTTAAGCATTGCATCCACGTCCGTAATCGCGGGCAAAGTGGTGCGCTGGCAAAAAAGCCATGGGCGCAACAGCCTGCCATGGCAAAACACACAGGACCCTTACCGTGTTTGGCTGTCTGAAATCATGTTGCAGCAGACCCAGGTTGCCACAGTGCGCGACTACTTTGAACGCTTTACCCGTCGCCTGCCCACGGTGGCTGATTTGGCAGAGGCGAGCGCCGACGAGGTAATGGGCTTATGGAGCGGGCTGGGCTATTACAGCCGGGCGCGCAATCTGCACCGCTGCGCGCACATCGTGATGCAAGAGTACGGTGGGCAATTTCCCCAACAAGCCGCGCTGCTGCAAACCTTGCCTGGCATTGGGCGCTCGACAGCGGCGGCGATTGCATCCCTGTGTTTTGGTGAACGGGTGGCGATTTTGGATGCAAACGTCAAACGCGTGTTGACGCGGCTGCTGGCCTTTGACGGCGACCTGGCGCAAGCGGCGCATGAACGTGCGCTATGGGCTTTAGCACAGGCCTTGGTGCCTGGTGAAATGACAGATGCCAAGGCTATGGCGCGCTATACC
Source organism: Comamonadaceae bacterium (assembly GCA_947478935.1). GTDB lineage: Bacteria > Pseudomonadota > Gammaproteobacteria > Burkholderiales > Burkholderiaceae_C > Allorhodoferax. Next base: position 4,007 of record CANJXV010000221.1, on the reverse strand, counting down.
CAGGGCATGATGGACTTGGGTGCTACCGTGTGCCTGGCGCGCAAACCGTTATGTAGAGAATGCCCGCTACAAGCCGATTGCCGCGCGCACGCTGCCGGCACTATGGAAGTATTTCCGGTGCGCACACGCAAGCTTAAACGCAGCAGTCAGTCGCTCTGGATGTTGTGGGCGCAAGACGCCAGTGGCGCGGTATGGCTGCAACGACGGCCTGCGCCGGGCGTTTGGGCAGGTTTACATTGCCTACCGGTATTTGACAGCGAAGCCGCTCTTCACGGGGCCTTGCCAAAAACAACGCACAGCAGTTTGCAAACGCTGGAAAGTTTTATGCATGTGCTCACCCACAAAGACTTTCATATCCATCCAATATTTGTGCGCTTGACTGCGGGCCGCCGGTTGCCCGGCTTGGAGGGCGGCTGGATTCACAAGCAGGACTGGCCAGCCCTGGGCTTACCTGCGCCAGTGCGCAAACTGTTGGAAACTTTCTAAGGCCCGCTTAAGGCCGGGCCAGAAAAGTCCAGTTAAGGCTCGCGCTGAAGTTCTCGGTGGCGTTTTAAAGTGACCCAATGCGGCGCAAAGTGGGCTGCCAGTTGTTCCACCAAATACACAGAGCGGTGCTGGCCGCCAGTGCATCCAATGGCTACGGTGACGTAGCTGCGATGGTCTAGCACCAAAGCGCCCATCCAGCCGTCTAAAAAACTACTTATCTGCGCTTGCATCAACGCCACTTCCGGCTGCACGCGCAAAAATTCGGCTACTGGCGCATCTCTGCCGGTCAGCACGCGTAACTTCGCTTCGTAGTGCGGGTTGGGCAGCATACGCACGTCAAAGACAAAGTCCGCATCCGAGGGAACACCGCGCTTGTAGGAAAAAGACTGAAACACCAGCGTCAGCTGGGCGACCGGCGCCGTGATGAGGCTTTTGACATAGGCTTGCAATTGGGCCGAGCGGATCATGCTTGAATCAATCACATGAGACTGCGCGCGCATATCGGCGAGCAGACTACGCTCCAGCTCAATTGCATCGGTCAATGCCCGCTGATCGTCACCCTGCTGGGTGTCGGTTTGGGACAAAGGGTGTTTGCGGCGGGTTTCGGAATAGCGCCGCACCAGGGTATCGGTATCAGCATCTAAAAACAAGGATTTGATTCCAATGCCTTGCCCGCGCAATGTTTCTAGATCCCCTGGCACCAGTGGCAGGCCCTTGGCGCTGCGTACATCCATCGCAATCGCTACTCGAGCGTACGCGTCGCCTTGTTGCAATGCGATTAAATCCATAAGTAAAGGCGGCGGCAAATTGTCCACGCAGTAGTAACCGGCGTCCTCCAAAGCATGAAGGGCCACGGATTTGCCCGAGCCAGACATACCGGTGATCAGCACCAATTCGAGCTTGTGTTCAGCCACGGGATTGCTCCAGCATTTCGCGCGCATGCGCCATGGTGGTTGCGGAACTGCTTTGACCGCCCAGCATACGTGCGATTTCGGTTTCGCGCTGGACTTGCTCAACGGGCGCGACATCGCTTAAGGTCTGACCGCCTTGCAACTGTTTACGCACCACCCAATGCTGATCGGCACAAGCGGCCACCTGAGGCAAATGGCTGACCGCCAGCACCTGGCGATCAGCGCCGAGTTTGCGCATCAAGCGGCCCACGGTGTGCGCTACCGCACCGCCCACGCCGGCGTCCACTTCATCAAAGATGAGCGTTTGCGCGCCGCCTGCTTGGCTGGCTGTCACGGCAATGGCCAGCGCAATGCGCGAGAGCTCGCCACCCGATGCCACTTTGCCCACCGGGCGCGGCGTGCTGCCAGCGTGTCCGGCGACTAAAAACAGGACTTCTTCTAGGCCGCTTTGATGCGGCTGCGCGGTTGTCTGCAATTGCACCTGAAATTGTCCGCCTTGCATACCAAGGCCTTGCATGGCCTCGGTAATGGCGACGGCCAGCTTGGGCGCAGCTTGCTGGCGCGACTTAGAGACTTTGCGCGCCTCGGCCATATAGGCCGCTTGGGCCTGCTGCGATTGCGCCAACAAATGGGCGCTGTCGGCGGCGGCGTCAAGTTGCGCCAGCTCGTGCTTCCAGGCGGTGTGTGTGGCGGCCAATTCTTGGGGGCTGCGCTTGTAGCGGCGCGCCAGGGACACCCACAGTGCCATGCGCGCGTCGAGTTCGGCGAGCTGCGCTGGATCTAGCTCGACGCGGCGCTGGTAGGCGCGCAAACTATGTACCGCATCCTCCACCTGCGCGATGGCCGAGGCCAACACCTCAGACGGACCTTGGAAATCCGCATCCAAATGCGTTTGGCTTTGAATATGCTGTAAGGCGCTATGTAAATTGCGCAAGGCCGAAGGCTCTTCGTCGCTTAGTACATTCAAAGCGCTATGCGCCGCATCCAGCAAGGTTTGGCCGTGGGCCAATCGGCTGTGCGCAGCGTTGAGTTCATCCCATTCATCCGCGCCCGGGTTGAGTTTGTCCACTTCGCCAATCTGCCAGGCTAGACGTTCGCGCTCGCGCTGCAACACGTCTTGTGCATCGAGAGCTTTGTCATAAGCACTCTGCGCCGTGCGCCAGTGTTGCCACAAAGTGGCCAAGGCATTGGTGGAAATGCGTGCGTAGTCGTCCAGCAGAGCACGTACCGCGTCGGGCCTAGTGAGGCTTTGCCAGGCGTGCTGCCCATGAATGTCCAGCACCTGTTCACCGACATGGCGCAGTTGTTGCGCTGTGGCAGCCAGACCATTAATCCATGCCCGACTTTTGCCGGTGCTGTCCAAACTTCGGCGCAGCAGCAAGCTATCAGCGCCCTCAAATCCGGCTTCGGCCAGCCAGGGCAGCAGCGCGGAGGGCGTTTCAAACTCGGCACTAACGTCGGTGCGCGCAGCGCCCTCGCGGATCAAGCCCACATCGGCGCGGGCGCCGGTGGCTAGTTGCAAGGCGTCAATCAGGATGGACTTGCCAGCGCCGGTCTCGCCGGTGAGCACGGTAAAGCCCGCCTCCAGTTCCAGGTCCAGCGTGGCGACGATGACAAAGTCGCGCAGCGCAATGCGTTTGAGTCCCACTGCTTAACTCCCCGCCTCGTTCCAGTGCAGTTTGCGGCGCAGGGTGTCAAAGTAAGTCCAACCCTGGGGGTGCAGAAAGCGCACGCCGTGCTCGGAGCGGCGCACCACGATGCGGTCGCCGTGCATCAAAGTGGCCAGGGACTGCATATCAAAATTGGCACTGGCGTCGCGCCCAGACACGATTTCAATGGCGATTTCGCTGCTGTGCGACAGCACGATGGGTCGGTTGGACAAGGTATGCGGCGCAATGGGCACCAGCACCCAGCCGGGGGTGGACGGGTGGAGCATCGGCCCGCCAGCCGACAAGGCGTAGGCGGTAGAGCCGGTGGGCGTGGCGATGATCAGGCCGTCGGCGCGCTGATTGGCCACGAAATGGCCATCGACTTCGACCCGCAACTCCACCATGCCCGAGGTTGCACCCCGGTTGACCACCACATCGTTCATGGCCAAGGCCGAGAACACGCATTGCCCGCCGCGCATGACCTGCGCCTGCATCAGGCTGCGGTCATCGACTTCGTATGCACCGGCCAGCATGGGAGCCAGGGTTTCGGCGTAGTGGTCCAGCGCAATGTCAGTGATAAAGCCCAGGCGTCCTTGATTGATACCAATGAGCGGCACCTGAAAAGGCGCCAACCTGCGCCCGACCCCCAGCATGGTGCCGTCGCCGCCGACCACCAGGCACAGGCCGCATTGGCGGCCTATAGCTTCAAGGTCCATGGCCGCGTAGCCCGTCAGGCCCAATTTGGTGGCGGTATCTATCTCCAGCACCACCTCGCAGCCCTGGTCCATCAGGAAATGGGCGATGCCGTCCAGCGTGGCGCGCGACGCGGCAGTCGCGGCCGGGGCGTGGCTGGACAGGTATTTGCCGGTGATGGCAACCTGGCGGAACTGCGGGTTCAGGCGGGGGTTCATAGGCAAATTACATCACTAAAATGTTTTGATGCTCGATGATCGCTCCAAGT
>CANJXV010000220.1 GCA_947478935.1 Comamonadaceae bacterium | reverse complement strand
CTGGTGCTGTACGACTTTTTCTATTACTGGGTACACCGCACCGGGCATGAAGTGAATTTGTTCTGGGCGGCGCATGTGGTTCACCACAGCAGCGAAGAATTTAATTTATCCACCGCGCTGCGCCAATCGGCCACAGGTTTTTATTTCAAATGGGTGTTTTACGTACCGCTGGCTTTACTCGGCTTTCCAATGAAGGTCTATCTGACGGTGGCCTTTATCGATCTGGTGTATCAAATTTGGGTCCATACCCAGTTGGTGGGGCGCTTGGGTTTTCTGGAGTGGTTCTTGGTAACGCCGTCTAATCACCGCGTGCACCACGGGCAAAACGAATATTGCCTGGATAAAAACTATGGCGGTATCTTTAGCGTTTGGGACCGGATGTTTGGCACCTATGCCGACGAGCGCGTGGACGAGCCCGTGGTCTATGGCGTGCGCAAGCCGCTACAAAGCTGGAACCCGATCTGGGGCAATGTGTACCACTACACGGTCATGTGGCAGCAAATCCGCAGCACCACCGGCTGGCGTAACAAGCTGATGTGCGTGTTTGCTGGGCCATCGTGGTTGCCGCCCGGTGCGACCCCAGCACCGGAATTTGTTCCCGAAAAATTCGAACGCTTTGACACCCCCGCGCCTGGCTGGATGCAGGGCTTGGGCGTTTTTACCTGCGGCCTGGGCATGGCCGTGCTGGTGCACTTTTTGCTGGTCGCAAAAAATCTGGCGCCCGGCAAAGCGCTTAGTTATTCGGCAGCGGCTTTACTGGCCTACCTGGTCATCGGCTGGTTGTGGCAGCGTCCACGCGTAATGGAAGCCGCCCATGCCTAGCCTGGCCTACACCGATGGCCTGCTGGCGCTGGTGTGTCTCTGGCTGCTAAGCCGCGTAAGCCTGCCTCTGGGCGTGCGTATCGCGGCAGGGACGCTGGGTATTGCTGCGGTATTGGGTGTGCTGCGTTTTTCGGGTCTGTACCCGATTGCGCAATGGCACCAGTTTGTTTCCATGCTGGGCGCTTGCGCCGCCTTTCCATTGCTGGCTGTGGCCGTTTTATGGCCGGATGCGGCCGTCGCGCGGCAGCTGAAGTTTGCCTCAATCTTTTTCATCATCCTGGCGGTGGTTGGGGTGCTGGCGGTGGGCGTAGCGCAAAAGCGGGTGGTAGTGGATGCGCTGACAGTCATCTCAGTAGTTGCCATGATGATCAGCCTGGCACGCGGCGGGCGCTGGCCCACGGCGCTGACAACAGCGCTGATGTTGGCCGGTTTGCTGCTGTTTGCAGTAAAAGCCGCTGTCGTGCCCACATTGGTGCCCGGCGACTTGCTGCATATCGGCATGGCCATTGGCTTGTTGGGCTTGGGCATGAGTGGACTTTGGTCGGCTACGCCCAATATAGAAGCGCAAGAGCCGCAGCCGCACGGCGCCTGAACCTCATCGGCGGAACCTCTGCTGACCACTAGAGGCTTGCGACCGCATCGCATAAGCGTACACCAGCTAGCCCGCTATGCTCGCTGCACCGCGTCCGCACTAGGCGGCCTAAGTGCTGCGCCCCACGATTTTCGAAAGTAGTACATGCTGCAAATTCACGCCAATGGTTTGGAGTTTCATTGCCTGACGCAGGGCAGCGGTCCCAAGGTGTTGTTGTTGCACGGTTTCCCTGACACGGCGCACACCTGGCGTCACCAAATGGACGCGCTGGCGCAAGCCGGCTTTTGCGCGATGGCACCCTATTTGCGCGGCTACCACCCGACCACGGTACCGACCGACGGCTTTTACGACAAAGCCACGCTGGTGCAAGACCTGGCCTGCCTGATCGAGGCTTTGGGCGACGGCGAGCCACTGTATTTTGTAGGGCAGGACTGGGGCGCCATCATTGGCTACGCCTTGTGCGCCGCGCGCCCGGATTTGCTGCGCAAAGCGGTGCTCATGGCGGTACCGCATCCGGCCATCGTGGCGGCGCATTTGCTGGACCCCAAGCATGTGCAGCGCTCGTTTCATTGGTGGTTTTTTCAGCAAGCCGACTTTCCGGAAAAAGCGCTGCTGGCCGATGACATGGCCTTTATCGATTACCTGTGGCACGAGTGGTGCGCGCCGGGCTACGCGGACCGGGAGCATATCCAAAGCGTCAAAGATTGTTTGCGCCAGAGCGGCGTTTTGCAAGCCACGCTGGGCTATTACCGCGCGATGTTTGACCCGGCGCGGGGAGACCCGGCACTTGGTGCACTGCGCGCCCAGATGGCCCGCCCGATTACCGTACCCACGCTAGCCCTGTGCGGAGCGCAAGACCTGCGCGCCGAGTTGATGCGCGAACAAGACCCATATTTCACCGGCGGATATACCTACCAAGAAGTGCCCGGCGCTGGCCACTTTTTGCACCGCGAGCAGCCCGCAGCCGTCAACCGGTTATTGCTGGATTGGCTGCGCTAAAAAACCCGTCTCTGCGAGGAGCGCTAGCGACGCGGCAGTCCATCTGCGCATACAGCAATGGATTGCCACGGCCTGCGGCCTCGCAATGACGCACTTGCTATGGTCTGGCAATGACTAGACAACGATTGGGCGCTGCACCCTAAGCCGCTTTCGCCAGCGGCACGGCAAAATGGTTTTCCATTTCGCGGCGTAGCTGATAGGCGCGGGTGCTGGTGTCTATGGCGACATCGTCCCAGCACAAAGACTGGCCCTGGCGGACCGGGCGCAGCAGTTTGATGTCGTGCGCCAAACCTAACGGCAAACCGCCCAGTTTGCGCGACGTTTCTGCCGGTAGCAATTTGCCCCAGACGGTGTAACCGCCCTCGCCGTCCAGCATTTCGCCGGGCTGCAGATCGCGCTTGGCGGTGGCCACTACATCGGCATTCCAGCCAATGGCTACGCCGGTAGGCTCACCGCGCAGCGCGACGCTGGCGACCGACATGCCCACTTCCAGGCCGATCAGGTGCCAGCGCTTGTACAGCGTGAAGTAGCGGCCACTGGGATCGGTGTGTGCGTTGTATTCTTCAAAGCAGTTTTTGATGTAGTCAGTCTCTGCCTCCACCGTCACCCACACGCCCATGCGGATGTCGTAGGGGATCTTGCGGCCATTGGCCTCGAGGGACGAAATCACCTCGACCATGCCCTTGCGCTCGAGTACGCCGCCTTCGCTAATCGGGCGCGTCACAAAAGGAATGTCTTCCACGCTGGCCGGTGGATACAGCAATCCATTCGATGGCACACCCAGCCCGGTGGCGTTAGACACCGCACTGCTTTCGATAGAGGGCTTGGAGCCATCCAAAAAACTGTTAAACATTTTCGGGTTCAGCCCGCCGCGCAAAGCTTGCTCAGGCGTAAGGCCGTAGTTGCCCCACACGGTGTCGGGTGTAGATTGGTTGAAATGCGGCAACCATTTGTGGCCGCGCCCCGCCGCCACCACCGGAAAGCCGCAGGTGCGCGCCCAATCCACCAAATCGCAAATCAGAGCCGGCTGGTCGCCAAAGGCCAACGAATAAACGACGCCAGCTAGCGAAGCTTTGTGCGCCAACAAGGGGCCGCAAAAAGCATCAGCCTCGACGGTGACATTGACCACATGCTTGCCATGCGCAAAGGCTTCCAGGCAATGGTCCACGGCGGCAATCGGGTGGCCGGTACATTCGACGATCACGTCAATAGCAGGGTGCGACACCAGTGCGCGCCAGTCTTCACCGATGTGGGTGGTGCCCATCTTGATAGCCGCATCCAATGACGCGGCCTGCATGCGCTGCGCTTCCCAGCCGACACGGCTTAGGTTGGTGCGTGCCCCATCAGGCGACAAATCGGCAATGCCGACTAAATGCACGCCGGGCGTGCGCGGAATTTGCGCCAAATACATGGAGCCGAATTTGCCCGCGCCGATCAGGCCGACGCGGATGGGACGGCCCTCGGCCTGGCGTTGCTGGAGTTTGGCAAACAAGCTCATGCCGCGGCTTTCTGATCGTCAAAAGGCACGGTGGAGGTTTGCAGCGCGCTGCCAGGCATGCCGTCTTTCCAGGGCAGATCGACGGGGTAGTCTGTGAGCAAGCAATCGTCGGGCAGACACTCGATAGGCGTGAAGTCACGGTGCGCGATGTACTCGGGGCGCTTGTGGCGGCGGATGTGGTTGCTCACTGCGCACAGGCTTAAATACACGGCTACGCGGTTCCAAGGCGAGAGGTTGCTGGTGGACGCGTGCACCAAGCAGCTATGGAAAAGAATCATGGAGCCGGCCGGGCCTTTGGGGCTGACAATGCCGCCGTTTTTTCCACCGGCGCGTTCTACCAAAGAGGTAATGAGTTCATTGTCCACCGTCCACAACGGGTAACTGGTGGTGGACAAATCGTGCTTGGCTGCGACCACACCGCGCTTGTGGCTGCCGGGGATGAACATCAGCGGGCCGTTGTGCTCATTCACATCGTCCAGAAAAATCGCGACGTTCATGGCGCGTTCGGTGGGCATCATGTCGTCGTTGAGCCAAGTGCCGTAGTCCTGGTGCCATTGCCATACGTCGCCTTCAAAAGCCATCTTGCCGTTGACCTTGAACTGGTGCATATAGAGCTTTTCGCCCAGCAGCATTTCTACCGGCTCGATCATGCGCGGATGGCGACCGAGCTTGCCAAAAGGCTTGCTCACCATATGCGCCGCAAAGTTGGTACGCACTGCGTCACGGCCCTTTTCGCGCACGTTGAAAGCGTCGCGCTTGGCGTAGAGCTCGGGCACTGCGTCCAGCAGGGCCTGCGTCTCCTCTGGGGAAAACTGACTAGGGAAAAAGAGGTAACCGTCACGGTCGAACTGGGCTAATTGCTCGGGCGTCAATT
>CANJXV010000219.1 GCA_947478935.1 Comamonadaceae bacterium | reverse complement strand
CTCCGCCCAGACTGTGGCTCAGGCTGTGCACGCAGCCCAAGCCTTTTTGAAACGCCATGGCGCCTTGCATGCTGGCGCTCATCATGTTCCATCGCGCGTCGCGGTCCGCACCGTTTTCCGTAGCCCGGGCAATATGCGCCCAACCACGCGCCAGACCGTCCAAGCCGATGCCGTCCGCCGGCGGGTTGATGGCTGGGGCCATAAAGGTTTCCATGCAATGGGCAATTGCGTCCATGCCGGTGGCTGCTGTGAGTTGCGCGGGCAGGCCCAGGGTAAGTTCGGGGTCGCAAATAGCGGCCTTGGGCACCAGAAACCAACTATGAAAACCCACTTTGCGCCCGTCGTCCAAGATGACGATGGCGCCGCGAGCCACTTCGCTCCCGGTGCCTGCGGTAGTGGGCACGGCAATCAGGGGCAGTACGCGCTCGCTGATTTTGGGGCTGCCGCCTTCGATCGTGGCATAGGTCTTCAGTGGGCCGGGGTGGGTGGCTGCAATACATACACCCTTGGCCAGGTCCAGGCTGGAGCCCCCGCCCACGCCGATCAGGCCGTCGCAGCCATGGGCTTGCAGTACAGCCACTGCGGCGCGCACCGCCGCTTCCGTGGGGTTAGAGGGCGTCTGGTCAAACACCGCATGCGGGATGTCGCCCAGCGCAGCCAGCGCTTTGTCCAACACACCGGCAGCGCGCACACCCGCGTCTGTAACGATGAGCGGTTTGCGCATGCCCACGCGCTCGCACTCGGCCCGCAAGAGCGCGACCGCGCCGAAGTCCAGGTTGATTTGGGTGATGTAGTTGATCAGTGCCATGGTGCACTCCGTGAAAAGGTTGGGCCTACTTTAACCCCGCCGGGGCCGTGCCACGCGACACGCCGAAGTGCGCCAGAAAAATGGATTGGCGCTGGTGCGGCACTACCAGCCGAGCTAATTAGGCGGCTACAAACAGCTAACAGGCAGTGAAAGCGCATCATCGTATGATCCCGGGGCAGCGCGTCCGCGCCCATTTTTCATTCCAACTGCGCCCTATTTGCCCCATGACACAACACACTTCCCCCCTCGCCCTGCTCAAAGACCCCAGCCTCCTTAAAACCGATGCCTTAATCAACGGCCAATGGGTAGCCGGGCCCTCGCGTTTTGATGTGCTGGACCCCGCCACCGGCCACAAGCTGGCTGACGTTGCCAACCTTGGGCCGGCCCAGGCCCTGCAGGCGATTGCCGCCGCCGATGCCGCTTGGCCGGCATGGCGCAGCAAAACGGGTAAAGAGCGCAGCACCATCTTGCGCAAATGGTTTGATTTGCTGATGGCCAACCAGGAAGACTTGGCGCGCATCATGACCGCTGAGCAAGGCAAGCCCTTTCCTGAAGCCAAAGGCGAAATCGCCTACGGCGCCAGCTTTGTGGAGTGGTTTGCCGAAGAGGCGAAGCGCATCAATGGTGAGACGCTGCCCCAGTTTGACAATAACCGCCGCCTTTCGGTCATCAAGCAGTCCATTGGCGTGTGCGCGGCGATTACGCCCTGGAACTTCCCGCTAGCGATGATCACCCGCAAAGTGGCCCCGGCCCTGGCCGCCGGTTGCCCGGTCATCATCAAGCCCGCTGAACTGACACCCCTGACCGCGCTGGCCGCTGCCGAGCTGGCTTTGCGCGCAGGCATTCCGGCAGGCGTGCTCAATATGATTACCGCCGATGCCGACAACTCAATTGCCGTGGGCAAAGTGATTTGCGCCAGCGATACCGTGCGCCACTTGAGCTTTACCGGCTCCACCGAAGTGGGCCGCATATTGATGGCGCAATGCGCGCCCACCATTAAAAAAATGTCGCTCGAACTCGGTGGCAACGCACCCTTTATTGTGTTTGACGACGCCGACCTGGACTCGGCGGTCGAAGGCGCCATGGCCAGTAAATACCGTAACGCCGGCCAGACCTGCGTTTGCGCCAACCGCTTTTATGTGCAGGCGGGGGTCTATGACAACTTTGTCGCCAAATTCACCGCCAAGGTCAAGGCCATGAAAGTAGGCAATGGCTTTGAAGAGGGTGTGGTGCAAGGCCCGCTGATTGAGGACGCTGCGGTAGCCAAAGTTACGCGCCATGTGGCTGACGCGATTGCTAAAGGCGGTAAGGTGGAGACCGGCGGCAAGGCCTTGGGCGGGCAATTCTTCGAGCCCACTGTTATCTCCGGCGCTAGCGCCGATATGCAATGCGCTACGGAAGAAACCTTTGGACCGTTTGCGCCCATCTTCAAATTTGAGACCGAGCAACAAGCCGTGGATGCTGCCAACAAAACCGAATTCGGCTTGGCCAGCTATTTCTACAGCCGGGATATTGGCCGGATCTATCGCGTCGCCGAAGCCCTTGAGTACGGCATGGTCGGAATTAACGTCGGTATATTAGCCACCGAGCATGTCCCCTTTGGCGGCGTCAAGCAGTCCGGCCTGGGGCGCGAAGGCTCACACTTTGGTATCGACGACTACGTGGAAATCAAGTACTTATGTATCGGCGACATTCTTAAATAAGGCATATCTTGGATCATCGCAACGCGCTGCGCGAACGCAGCGCGTCTTAACAACAACCTAGAAAGATCAGGCCATCTTGTATGGCCCGGAGTTGGAATATGCTGCGATTAGCACTACTTTTTCTGCTGACTACCAGCAGCGCCTGGGCCGATTGGATTGCCATTGGCAAGTCGCCTGATTTCTCCATGTACGTGGACCCACAGTCGCTACGCCGCAATGGCAATATCGCTAGCGCCTGGATTATGGGCGACTACACGAAAACCCAAAAAAAACGCTTCCCGCCGCCTGTTTTGTGGGTGGAGTTTGATTCCATCAAAGAGCTGAAAAATTTTGACTGCAGCAAAGGCATGCACCGCACCGACAAGACGGTCATCATGTCGGGCAAGTTTGGCAAGGGCGATCCGCTCTATACCTTCACCTCGGTACCAGACTTCTTTCCGGTGCCCAATTCAGAGCTCGATATTGCGCAGTTCAATTACGTCTGCACCAACGCGCGCTGAGGTGGCTTGCGGTGTAGTAAGTAGCTAAGGCGCAGAGCATGGCTATTCGCTTGCCAGTTTCAGTAAGCCCTGTAATTGTCCCGCGTCCTGTGGGCGCACTAAGCGCCCTACCTCCTTACCATCGCGCAAAAGCACTAGCGTAGGCCATTGTTTAACGCGGTAAGAGCGGCCCAATGGACGTCCCGCCCCGTCCTCAATCAGGTGGCGCGCAACATCCGGGCGCAACGCCATCGCCGGCTCAATCAATAATTGTGCGTTTTGGCAGTGGCCGCACCCGTTGGTACCAAACTGGAGTATGACCAGCCCTTGCAGGGTATCGGCAGTTTCGCGTTGCAGGTCTGAAGTGGCGTAGTTAGTGGCTGGTGTCATAACGGTGCTCCTTTGCGCTGCGCACCGCAGCGCCTGCCGCTTGGGCTTTGGATTCAAGTTCAGGTAGAGGGCCGGCATCGGATTGGCCCTCCGGGTCAAGTTCAGGTTCAGTATCCGATTTCGCCACACGCAATGCGATCAGTCCAGCCGCGACAATCACGGCAGCACCGGCTACGGTGCTAGCACGCGGCACTTCGTTAAAAAACAAAAAGCCCCACAACGGCGCCCACAAAATACCGGTGTACTCAAATGGCGTTACCGTGCTGGCTCGCGCCACACGGTAAGCACTGGTCAGCAGCATGATGCCAGCCGATGCCACCACGCCACACAGGCCGATCATCAGGCCGTCAAACAGCGTGGGCATTGACCAGGTCCGCACCACAAAGGCAATACTGGGGTGTACCGCGTGCTCTATTCCCAAGAGGTGCAGCAGCAAGGCCACCAGCGCCGCCCCCACCAAAAACACCGCGTTTTGGTAAAAGCCCATTACCGCCGCGGACAGGCTGGTACCGTGCTTGCGCGCCAATAACATGGCCAGGCCATAAAACGCGGCCGCCAGCAGGGACAGCAAAGCGGCGGGGTTGAACAAGCCGGTGCCCGGTTGCAGCATCACCATCACGCCCACAAAACCCAACAGCACCGCAGCCCATACCGGCCAGCCATTGCGCTCGCCCAGCATAGGCCCGGCCAACGCCGTAACAAACAAAGGCACGGTGAAATACAGCGCTACCGCATCTGCCAGAGGTAGAGCCGGAAAAGCCATGTAATAGGCCGCATAGGCACCGAACATGACGGTGGCGCGCAGCACCAATGTACCTAGGTGCGAGGCAAATAAAGCGCGCCAACCTGACTCACGCCACACCAATGCCAGCAGGATGGGCGCCGCCACGCAGGAGCGGATAAACACCACCTCGGTCAGCGCATAGCCGCCACTGACCTGCTTGATGATGGCGTCCTGTAAAGAGAAAACCAGCACCCCCATACAAAGAAAAAAAATGCCCCGGACCGGGTTGTGCTGCATGGTGGAACTGTACTTAATGGTGAAAGGCTAATAGGTATCTGAAGGACAGATCGCCCCCAAACCGCGCAAAGCGCTCTGGGCAGTGTAAGTGGACAGCCCGGCTCGGCACCACGGCCGTACCTGGACTAAGCAAGTGCAGCCTAAGCCCCAATTCCTCGTTGCTATCGAGCTTTCCTTGTCAATCAACGCTTGCTGTTTGCCGCATTGCTGGGCTAGAATATTTTTTCCCAACCACCTAAAAATAAGGAGCCAAGCCGTGAATAAAACCGAACTCATTGAACACATCGCCGCCAAGTCTGACATCTCCAAAGCAGCCGCAGGGCGGGCTTTGTCCAGCATGATTGATGCAGTTACCAAGACCCTCAAAAAAGGCGGCACCGTGAGTTTGGTGG
>CANJXV010000218.1 GCA_947478935.1 Comamonadaceae bacterium | reverse complement strand
ATGCCATTTCGAGGACATCGACAAGGGCGCCCGCCAAGCCATCATCGTGGACGAGCTGCCCTACCAGGTCAACAAAAAGACCTTGCAAGAGCGCATGGCCGAGCTGGTCCACGAGAAGAAAATCGAAGGCATCAGCCATATCCAGGACGAATCTGATAAATCCGGCATGCGCCTAGTGATCGAACTCAAGCGCGGCGAAGTGCCCGAGGTAGTGCTTAACAACCTGTACAAGCAGACCCAGTTGCAAGACACCTTTGGCATGAATATGGTGGCCCTGATCAACGGGCAGCCCAAGTTATGCAACCTGAAAGACCTGATAGAAGTCTTTTTGCAGCATCGCCGCGAAGTCGTCACCCGCCGCACGGTGTTCAACCTGCGCAAGGCCCGTGAACGCGGCCATGTGCTTGAAGGCCTAGCGGTCGCGCTGGCCAATATCGACGAATTCATCGCCATCATCCGCAACGCCCCCACCCCGCCGGTGGCCAAGGCCGAGCTCATGACCCGCAGCTGGGACAGCAAACTGGTGCGCGAGATGCTGACCCGTAGCCGCATGGATGGCGGCGTGCTCAATGCCGACGACTTCCGCCCTGATGGTCTGGACAAATCACTAGGCATGGGCAACGATGGCCTGTACCGTTTGTCGGATACGCAAGCGCAGGAAATCCTGCAAATGCGCCTGCAACGCCTGACCGGCCTGGAGCAAGACAAGATCGTTACCGAATACAAAGAGGTGATGTCCGAGATCGAAGACCTGCTGGATATCCTGGCCCGCCCCGAGCGCGTTTCCACCATCATCGGCGAAGAGCTGGCCGCGATCAAACAGGAGTTTGGCCAATCCAAACTAGGCGCGCGTCGCAGCCTAGTCGAGCACAGCTCCTATGACCTGAGCACTGAAGACCTGATCACCCCCACCGACATGGTGGTGACGCTCAGCCACAGCGGCTATATAAAGAGCCAGCCCCTGGGCGAATACCGGGCGCAAAAGCGTGGCGGACGCGGCAAGCAAGCCACCGCCACCAAAGAAGATGATTGGGTGGACCAGCTTTTTATCGCTAACACGCACGACTACATCTTGTGCTTCTCCAACCGCGGCCGCTTGTATTGGCTCAAGGTCTGGGAAGTGCCGCAGGGCTCACGCGGCTCACGCGGGCGGCCCATCGTCAATATGTTCCCCCTGCAAGAGGGCGAAAAAATCACCGTGGTGCTGCCGCTGACCGGCGACAAACGCACCTTTCCGGCAGACCAGTTTGTGTTCATGGCCACGTCCATGGGTATTGTCAAAAAGACGCCTTTGGATGACTTCAACAACCCGCGTAAGGTCGGCATCATCGCCGTCAACCTGGACGAAGGCGACTATCTGATCGGCGCCGCCATAACCGACGGCCAGCACGACGTGATGCTGTTTTCCGACGGCGGTAAAGCGGTGCGTTTCAACGAAGACGAGGTTACCGCCCATGGCCGCCAGTCGCGCGGCGTTAAAGGGATGAACCTGGAAGAAGGCCAAAGCGTGATCGCCATGCTGGTGGCCGAAGACGAGCAACAAAGCGTGCTGACTGCCACCGAAAACGGCTACGGAAAGCGTACCAGCATCATCGAATACACCCGCCACGGACGCGGCACCAAGGGCATGATTGCCATCCAGCAAACAGAGCGCAATGGCAAAGTAGTGGCCGCCACGTTGGTGCATGTGGACGATGAGATCATGCTGATTACCGACCGTGGCGTTTTGGTGCGCACCCGCGTATCCGAAATCCGCGAACTGGGCCGGGCCACACAGGGCGTGACCCTGATCAGCCTGGACGAAGGCTCCAAACTCAGCGGCTTGCAACGCATTGTCGAAAACGACGCTAACCAGTCCGAAAACGCCGCCGATAACGCAGCCGATAGCGCACCCGAAGGTGACGCCAGCGAAGATTGAGCCTGGCCGCGTGACGCGCCCTTTTAACTTCTCCGCTGGTCCGGCCACCATGCCTTTGGAGGTGCTGCAACGGGCCGCCGCCGACATGAGCGATTGGCACGATGCCGATGGCAGGCCCAGCGGCATGGGCGTGATGGAAATGAGCCACCGGGGCAAAGCTTTCGGCAGCATCGTCCAACATGCCCAGGCCCGCCTTCGCAGCTTGCTGGCGGTGCCCGAGGCATTTCATATTTTGTTTATGCAGGGCGGCGGTTTGGCGCAAAACGCCATCGTTCCCCTGAACCTGTGCGGCCCTGCGTCCGGCAAGCCAGCGGTGGACTTTGCGCTCACCGGCAGTTGGAGCCAAAAATCCTGGCAAGAGGCGGCGAAATACAGCCAGCCGCACATCGCCGCCAGCGCGCAAGAAACGGGCTTTCACCACATCCCGGACCCCGGCAGCTGGCAACTCAGCCCTGGCGCCCGCTACGTCCATATTTGTAGCAACGAGACCATCCACGGCGTGGAATTCCACACCCTACCCGACTTACGCGCCCTGGGCTCGGATGCGCCACTGGTAGTCGACTTTTCATCCCACGTAGCCTCGCGCTCGGTGGATTGGAGCCGCGTAGGCCTAGCGTTTGCCGGCGCACAAAAAAACCTGGGCCCCGCTGGGCTCACCCTGGTGGTGGTGCGCGACGACTTGTTGCACGCTGCCCTGGACACATGCCCGAGCGCTTTTACTTTCAAAAACATAGCGGCCAACGCCTCTTTGTTCAACACCCCGCCGACCTATGGCATTTACATGGCGGGCCTGGTGTTTGATTGGTTGGAGCAACAAGGCGGCATAGCGGCCATGGAGGCGCGCAACATCGAAAAAGCGGCCCTGCTTTACCAAGCGATCGACAGCTCAGATTTGTATTTCAACCCGGTAGAGGCATCTTGCCGCTCGCGCATGAACGTACCTTTCTTCCTGCGTGAACCGACGTTGGAGGCCGCGTTTTTGCAGGACGCAGAACAAGCCGGCCTGCTGCAACTCAAGGGCCACAAGTCGGTAGGTGGCCTGCGCGCCAGCATTTACAACGGCATGCCCCTGGAGGGCGTGCAGGCGCTGGTGGCATTTATGCGATCATTTGAACGCACCCGCGCTTAAAGGACAGAGACATGGCACTGACACTGGCTGAACTGCGTACCCGCATCGACGCGCTCGATTTGGAACTGCTCGCGCTGCTCAACCGCCGCGCGGCGCTGGCCCACCAGGTAGGCGAACTCAAAAAAGGCGAGGGCTCGGTGGTATTTCGCCCCGAGCGCGAAGCGCAAGTCATCACGACGCTCCAGCAAGCTAATGCCCAAAGCGGCCTGACGCATCCCCTGCAAAGTGACAGCGTGGCGTTTGTGTGGCGCGAAATCATGTCGGCCTGCCGCGCTTTGGAGGCGCCCCAGCGCGTGGCCTATCTCGGTCCGGCGGGCACTTTTAGCGAAGAAGCGGCGCTGCGCTTTTTCGGCTCCAGCATCGCCCATGTGCCCTGCGCTAATTTTGATGAAGTGTTTCATGCCACTGCGGCGGGTTCGGCGCAATTTGGCGTGATCCCGGTGGAAAACAGCAGCGAAGGCGTAGTGACGCGCTCGCTGGATTTGCTTTTAACGTCGCCCCTGCACATCATCGGCGAAACCAGCCTGATGGTGCGCCATCATTTGCTGCGCGCCAGCAACAGCCTGGATGGCATCCAAGTCGTATTGGCCCACCCGCAGGCGCTGGCCCAGTGCCAGAACTGGCTTAGCACCCACTTACCCCATGCCGAGCGGCGCGCGGTCTCTAGCAACGCCGAAGGCGCACGCCTGGCGGCCCAAGAGCCTAGCTGGGCGGCCATCGCCAGCGAGCGAGCGGGTTCGACCTTCGGCCTGCACCTGGCGGCCCGCGCCATCCAGGACGACGCCTTTAACCGCACCCGCTTTGTGGTGGTCTGCCTACCCAGCACCTTAGCCGCGCCCCAGGCCAGCGGGCGCGATTGCATCAGCCTGGTGGTCTCGGTGCCCAACCGGCCCGGCGCGGTGCATGACATGCTGGTACCTCTGAAAAAACACGGTGTTTCCATGACCCGTTTTGAATCCCGCCCAGCGCGCTCTGGCCAGTGGGAGTATTACTTTTACATCGACCTGCAAGGCCACCCCTCGCAGCCGGCGGTGCAGGCCGCGCTGGCTGAACTGCAATCGCTGTGCGCGTTTTACAAAGTGCTGGGCACCTACCCGCTGGCGGACTGAGGCTTGAAACACGGTGTTTGATCAACTCGGACTGGTGGGCTGCGGCCTGATGGGTGGCTCGTTTGCGCTGGCGCTCAAGCGCGCCGGTCTGGTGCGCCGCGTGGTCGGTTTTAGCCCCTCGCAGGCCACCCGCCAGCGTGCGCTGGACATGGGTGTGATTGACGCAGTGGCTAGCAGCCCCGACCAGGCCGCACAAGGTAGTGACCTGGTGCTGGTGGCCGTGCCGGTAGCCGCCACGCAAAGCACTTTGGCAGCGCTGTCCGGCGCCTTGTCACCGCAGGCCTTGTTGATGGACGTGGGCTCCACCAAGCGCGATGTGGTGCAAGCCGCCGAGAACGCCTTAGGCAACAAGTTGGCGACCTTTGTTCCCTCGCACCCCATCGCCGGTAAAGAAGTGGCCGGCGTGGCCCATGCCGACGTGGATTTATATACCGGCTGCCAGGTCATCCTCACCCCCATAGCCCAAACCGGCAAAGCGCAATTGGCGCAAGCGCAGTCGCTGTGGACCGCACTGGGCGCGCACGTGCGCACCATGAGCGCGCTGGACCACGACAGCGCATTTGCCGCTGTCAGCCACTTGCCCCATATGCTGGCCTTTGCCGCTATGAACGCAGTCAATGCCCAAGACCAAGCCGCGCATTTCCT
>CANJXV010000217.1 GCA_947478935.1 Comamonadaceae bacterium | reverse complement strand
TGGCGGCACAGCTTAGGAAAGCCGCATAATTCGCTGGCTAAGAGGTGCGTCAAACAGGGGCAGGTTCAAACTATTTTCTTTAAATTTTTCATTTGAATTCCAACGTTAAATTACGCGCATTTACTTTTGAGTCTGTAGGCAAAGCCTTCAGGTGCGCGTTCGCGCTCACGCCAATTTACGGCAGCGTCGTCCATGAACGTTTCAAACTATCGCCGGACATGCCGATTTAGCCCAGTGACAGTTAACCTGTTAAAGGTTCACGGTAGCGCGTATCCGCTTAAATTTGTATTGGGGTATTCCCTCGCAGCGCCCCATTCATCGCCGCTTCGTTGGTTCGAGCCCCATTGCGCCTACAAAAACACTAGGTAAACCAATCCGCTTGGGGACGACGCCCGCTGGTTTTTATAGGTTTTTACGGGAAAAGTGCTGCCAAATAACAGTCTGAACGCTGCGAGCCCGATTTGCCCAGAACCCTTGACAGTGCAGTTACACGGCCCAACGCGTCGTCAACTTAGGTCGCCGCCAATCCATATCTGCTGTGCCAGGACATCGACCTCATCGAGATTGCGTTCAGCCGAAGATCCGCCCCTGTCGATGTCCAGAAAGTCGCAACCTCGCCCGATGGCGATCAGGGGATGGTGCAAAACACCTTTGGCATAGTTCACGCCTTGACCTGCCTCGGCCCGAAAACAGCGGATATCGGCCTCTGCCAAGGCCTGTGTGGGCGGCGCCACCACCACCAAGAACGGCACCTCGGCCATGGCTACAAAAGCCTGGCTGCCCAAAGGGTGGCGCTCCATGACCTGCAGTTGCATGGGTAGTGTGCGCGGCAGCGCCCGAAAAATGTTGACTAGTACCGTGCCCTGGCCCACGTCAACGCGCGCCAAGTCGTGAAATCGGGTGGCGAAACCTTGATTGATGGGTATTTGGCGCACGGTGTCGCTGGCCTCGATTACTTCACCAAAGGGGAGAAACCGTTGGGGGGTCAGTGGCTCGACCGTGAGCGTACGGGGGATAGGTGCCATGGGGTTTAGCAATCGATGTAGGTAAGGTCCGGGCCAGCCTGGCCGGGTACGCCTTTGCGGCTGCGGTGGCGTTTGCCAAAGGTCAGGCCCATGACCAAGGTCTGCACTACGCATAGTGCCGAAGTCAGTGAGCGAAATCCCTTTAATTCTGCGTCATTCACATCAATCAGCAGATCGGCGATGCGCCCAAGCGGACTAAGCGGGCCATTGGTGATGACCAAAATCTGGGTGCCACGTTCTTTGGCCTGTTCGCAGACCCTGAGCGTGTCGGCCGCATAGGGTGGAAAGCTGATAGCCACCAGCAAATCTTTCGGCCATGCGCAATCCACTGTAAACGCTTAAAGTTCATTGCATCCCATTTTTAGGCATGCCAACTAAGCTTGGCGTAACTTGCACCAGCATTGCCGCGTGGCACTTAAGTGCGGCTTTTTCTAAACCCCAATACCATCACCGTCGCCACCACAATCAGCGCGCCCAGCACTTGAATCCAGGAAATTTTTTGGTCTAAGAAGGCCCAGGCCATCATCAGTGCGAAGACCGGCTCCACATTCATGATGGCCGAATTGCCAACTACGCCCAGGCGCGGCAGTACGGTAAACATAATGGTGAATCCGGTGCCGTATAAAAATGTGAGCAGGCCCAGGCCGATCCAACCAGCATCCGCCGTAGGCCAGTGCATGCCGCCATTGAGCCCCGCGCCCAGCGACGCCAGCACACCGACGGTCAGCATGGTGGTGAAGGTGCGTACCCGCCCATCCAGCGCGCTGGCTTCGTGCTGGGTCAAGACCAGCGCCAGGCCAAAAAATGCCGATGCCGCAAACGCAAAGGCCACGCCCGCACCAATTTCCTGCCAATGCGCCACTGCGCCCAAACCCGATATCGCGCCTGAGACGTCCAGCGCCAGCGACAGACCGAGCAGCAAAAACGGGATCGCCAGCAGCAAAGCACGCTCGGGTAGGTGGCCGTAGAGCGCACGTGCCCACAAAGCAGTGCTCAGGGGGTAGGTGTTAAAAGCCAGCAATGCCAAAGCCACCGGCAAACGCGCCACCGAGGAATAAATGCAAATGCTTTGCGCGGTGATCACCAGCCCAATAGCCGGCAGAAAAATGCGGTGCCTTTCGCTTAATGCCCATGGCACCCGCGCGTGCCACAAAATCAGCGCCAGTACGATCGCCGTCACGCCGCTGCGGGCGCTAACTGCGGTTAAGACATCCACGCCGTTGTTAAAGGCAAAGCGCGCGGACACATGGTTGGCACCCATCATCAGGGCGATGAGAAGCAGGGTGGCGAAGGCCGCGCCCGAAAGCGCTTTGGGGTTAGCGGCCATGGCCATGCAATGCGCAACTGCCAACTGCGTGGCTGTAACCACGCCCATGAATGCCAGGCAAGGCAGCCCAAACCATCCCAGCAACTAGGCTACTTTCGTCGCGTAGCCAGCATGCCCCCAGCACAGGCGCGGGGGATTGGGTGCCCCGCATCTCAGTACCCCATCCCCGAAGGTTTCATGGGGGTAGTCTGGCCTTTAAAGCGCGATGCCAGAGAACGCGTGTGTTGCATCAGCAAATTCGTATCCAGGCCTACACAAATAAACAAAACCCCCAGTTCTAGATAACGCCGCGCCAGCGTTTCATTGGTCGTCAGGATGCCCGGCGCCTTGCCCGCGCGCAGGATGCGGGCGATGGCGTCTTCAATTTCGGCCAGCACCTGTGGGTGCTCGGCCTGACCGGGAAAGCCTAGCGAAGCGGACAAATCGGCTGGGCCGATAAACACGCCGTCGATACCCGGCGTAGCGCAAATCGCTTCCAAG
Source organism: Comamonadaceae bacterium (assembly GCA_947478935.1). Classification (GTDB taxonomy): domain Bacteria; phylum Pseudomonadota; class Gammaproteobacteria; order Burkholderiales; family Burkholderiaceae_C; genus Allorhodoferax. The sequence continues at coordinate 1,974 of CANJXV010000217.1, read as the reverse complement.
TGTTCCAGCCCGAGCGCGGTTTCCACCTGCACCAGCACGCAGACCTGGGCATTGGCCTCTTGCGCATAGTTGGCGATATGGCCCCAGCGCGAGCCACGGGCACCGGCCATGCCGCGCACTCCGCCTTGGCCATCGGCTTGCGGATAGCGCGCTGCTTGCACTATGGCGTGCGCTTGCTCGCCGCTTTCCACCATGGGAATCAAGAGCGATTGCACACCCAGGTCTAGGTACTGTTTGACCAGCACCGGGTCGCCCACCGGCAAACGCGCCAGAACCTGGTTACCCGGCACCCCGGCAATCGCCTGGGCCTGCGCCATGATGGAGGGCAGGGTGTTTGGCGCGTGTTCGCCGTCAATTAGCAGCCAGTCAAAGCCGGCCCAGGCGCACAGCTCGGCACTTAAGGGGTTGGCCAGGCCCAGCCACAGGCCGATTTGCGCTTGGCGCGCGAGCAGGGATTGCTTGAAAAGATTATTGGGGGTTTGCATGGGGCGGGGGCAGTTTTGGGGATGCGCCATTGTGTACTGAGTTGGTAGCTCGCTTTGAATGAAGGCCACTTTGGATGGAACGACTAGGCAAGCTCAGTAACTAACGGATCGCTTTGGCGCTTTGCTTCGCGCGACACCGGACAATTCATCATTTGTCGTGGGTTCGACCCTCGCAAGTCCCATTACATTTATTTTTGCAAGGGCCACCGTTACCCGGGGTGGCTTTTGTCTTTGTGGGCTTGGGTTTTTATTTGCTCCAGTCAGGTGTGGTGTTGATTGAATCACGCAATCTCACAGCCCACGCTGCAGCCCCAGCCAGTCAAGAATTCCCACACCGCGACCGACTCGCGGGCAATCATCGTCCTGCGTGATGGCGCATTGACGGTAAATCGCTGCTGCCGCAGCAAACTCTACCAATGCCGATATAGTTTGGCTTCAGGCTCTTGGAACAGGCAAACTACTCGCGCCATCGGCATAGCAGAGGTTATGTCAGAAATTATTTCGCATTGATAATGATTATTAGGCTGTAAGTTTGAATGGTAGGTTGAGGCAATTCCTGCGGTTTACTGGTAATTTATTTAATCGGCAAGGGTATACCCGCACACTTTATTCAATAGCACACAGCTATGCTACCCGGGCACTGCTGGCGAACAGGATAGACATATACACACGGGCTTGGCCGATGGGCAATAGTACGGCGATGATTGAGCGGCACTGAAGCGAATTAGCCGCTACTAGGGCTGCGGATAGGTTGGCTTGAGTTAATTCAGGTAGTGATGTGTCGCTTTAAACGACATATATGTGATAAACAAAACGTTAGAACGCGCAAAATGAAAAATATTATTTTCGTATGGATGGCGGCAATTTTTTTCGGTTTGACGTCTTGTGGCGGGGGAAGCGGTAGCACTGACGCCACCAATAACAACACACAAAATCCCGCCAGTACGGTTGTTCAAATCGTCGGGACGGCTGCTACCGGTGCCGCACTGACATTTGCCAATGTCGAGATAACCAGTGCAGATGGATCCTCGCCTTGCGTTGAAATCGACATCAAGACCGATGGGTTAGGTGCATATAAATGTACGTTGAAGGATGGGAAAACTGCGCCATTCTTTATCGTTGTTACCGATCCAGCCCTTAACACGACACCTCTGGTAAGTATTGCGACCGTTACACCGACGGGAGGCACTCCACATACCGTGAATGCAACACCGCTTACCACTGCAATCGTGGGGCAGTTAAATGGTGGCGATGCACTTTCAGTTGTATCCGATAAAACCAAATATAGCGCTTCTAAACTCAACATAATCAATACAAATGTATTGGCACAAATTAAAGGGTGACCTTGCCCCCGAAAAACGTACTCCTTAGCTGATGGTTCAAAATCAGTTTTAGGAGACAAGAAATGAGCGAGACGAAACGGGCGCGTTACACGCTGGAATTCAAGATGGAAGCGGTCAGGCTGGTCAGGGGCGGCCAGGTGGCTGCG
>CANJXV010000216.1 GCA_947478935.1 Comamonadaceae bacterium | reverse complement strand
TGGTTCAATGCCGAGCGCAATACCGTGAGCTACCAGTTCAGCAAGTTTTACAAACCCGGCGAGAACCCGGACGTTGCGCCCAGCACAGGAGCAGCAGCATGAGCGGACAACGCATCACGGGCCTGGGCAGCCGCATAGACCGCAAGGCCTCGGTGCGCTTTACTTTCAATGGCCGCAGCTTTAAGGGCTATGCCGGCGACACGTTGGCTTCAGCACTGCTCGCAGCGGGCGAGAGCTTGTTTTCGCGGTCTTGGAAATACCACCGCCCACGCGGCATCGTCACTTCCGGTATTGAAGAACCCTCAGCATTGGTGCAGGTGGAGCGCGGCGCGCACACCATTCCCAATGCCAAGATGCCCGAGGTTGAGTTGTACGAAGGCCTGTACGCCGAAAGCGTGAACGGTTGGCCTGGCCTGCTCTCGCGGCTGCTCAGCCCCAACCGTTGGGGTACGCCGCTGTTTCCCGCAGGTTTTTATTACAAGACCTTTATGTGGCCGGCCAAGGCCTGGATGTTTTACGAACGCTTTATCCGCAAGGCCGGTGGGCTCGGCGCTGCGCCACAGGTGGAAGACAGCGCGCGCTACGTGCACCAAAACATCCATTGCGATGTGTTTGTGGCCGGTGGCGGCATCGCCGGTCTGGCAGCCGCGCTGGCCGCAGGGCGCAGCGGCGCGCGGGTGATCGTCGCGGAGTTGCAAGTCGAGCTCGGTGGCGCAGCGCACCGGTGCACCGGCACTATCGACGGCCAATCGGCCAGCGACTGGGTGCGCGCTACGGTGGCCGAACTGCAAACTATGCCCGATGTGCGCATCATCCGCCGCGGTGTGGTGTTTGGTTACCACGACTACAACTTCTTGACCGTGCGCGAAGCGCTCAGCGATCACCTGCCGCTAGCGCAGCGCCAAGGTTTTCGCGAGCGCCTGTGGCGTGTGCGCGCAAAGCAAGTAGTGCTGGCCACCGGCGCGCATGAGCGGCCCATGGTGTTTGGCAATAACGATTTGCCTGGTGTGATGTTGTCCTCGGCGCTGGCCGATTACGCTACCCTGTACGGCGTGCTGGCGGGCAAAAAGATCGTGTTGCTGACTAATAACGACAGCGCCTATGCCGATGCGCTGGTGTTGCGAAAAGCCGGCGCGCAAGTGAGCGTGGTCGATGCGCGCGCAGGCAGCGCGCCCGCTGGCGGCTTGGCCGAACAAGCGCAAAACGCGGGCGTAACCGTGCTGCGCAACCATGTGCCACTGCAAGCGCACGGCAGCGTGCGCGTGAGCAGTATCGAGCTGGCCGCGATGAATGGCAACAAGGCCAACGGCGCGCGGCGCGTGCTGGCCTGCGACACCCTGGGCATGGCCGGTGGCTGGAACCCGGCGATCCATTTGTATTCTCACTCCGGCGGCAAAGCGGTGTGGAACGATGCCTTGTGCTGCTTCACGCCCGGCGCGGCCATCGCCGACCAACAGATCGTGGGCGCAGGCGCTGCGCAATTTGGTTTGGGACAAACCCTGCAAGCGGCCAGCCAGGCCGGCGCGCAAGCCGCGCAGAGTGCGGGTTGTGCAGCACAGGCCAGCAGCCACCAAGTTACCGAAGTAGTGGCCGAGGCAATAGCGCCCTTTTGGATTGCCGAGACCGGCGAGCCGGTGTCGCGCCGCAGCAAAGCTTTTGTGGACTACCAAAATGATGTAGGTGCAGCGGATATTGAACTAGCTGTGCGCGAAGGCTTTGAGTCAATTGAGCATATCAAGCGCTACACCGCTATGGGCTTTGGCACCGATCAGGGTAAGTTAGGCAATATCAATGGCATGGCGCTGGCCGCGCGCGCATTGGGCAAGCCCATAGGCCAAGTAGGCACCACTACCTTCCGGCCCAATTACATACCCATTACTTTCGGCACCTTGGCCGGTGTGGACCGGGGTGATTTGTTTGACCCTGCGCGTCACACCAGCCCACACCAACTGCATATCGCCGCCGCCGCTTTGTTTGAGGACGTGGGCCAATGGAAGCGGCCCTGGTATTTTCCAAAAGGCAATGAGGATATGCACCAAGCGGTGCACCGCGAAGTGATGGCGGTGCGCGAAGGCGTGGGCATCATGGACGCATCGACGCTGGGCAAGATTGATATCCAAGGCCCCGATGCGGCCAAGCTACTCAATTGGATGTACACCAACCCCTGGCTTAAGCTGGAAGTGGGTAAAGCGCGCTACGGCCTGATGCTCGATGAAAACGGCATGGTCTATGACGACGGAGTGACCGTGCGTCTGGCCGAAAACCATTTTGTGATGACCACCACTACCGGCGGCGCAGCGCGCGTGCTGGGCTGGATGGAACGCTGGGTGCAAACCGAATGGCCCGATATGCAGGTCTATATGACCAGCGTGACCGACCACTGGAGCACCTTCGGCTTAGTCGGCCCCAAGGCGCGTGCGGTGTTGGAAAAAGTCTGTAAAGACGTTGACTTGACGTTGGCCGCTTTCCCGTTTATGAGCTACCGCGAAGGCACCGTGGCCGGGGTGGCGGCGCGCATTATGCGCATTAGCTTTTCGGGTGAGTTGTCGTTTGAAGTGAACGTGCCGTCGCACGTCGGCGCATCGGTCTGGGCCGCTTTGATGGCGGCAGGTGCAGAGTTCAACATCACGCCTTACGGCACCGAAACCATGCACGTGCTGCGCGCGGAAAAAGGCTACATCATTGTGGGCCAAGACACCGATGGCTCGGTGACGCCGCATGATCTGGGCATGGGCGGCATGGTCTCCAAAACCAAAGACTTTTTGGGCCGCCGTTCGCTATCGCGCAGCCATACCGCAGGCCCCAACCGCAAAGAACTGGTGGGCTTGCTCACCGAAGACCCGGCTACCGTGCTGCCCGAGGGCGCGCAAATTACCGAAGTGGGTGCAAGCGCCGTAACGCCGGTACCGATGCTTGGCCATGTAACGTCCAGCTACTACAGCCCCGCACTCAAACGCTCCATAGCCATGGCACTGGTGCGCAATGGCCACCAACGCCATGGCCAACAAGTGCAACTCCCCCTTGCCGATGGCCGCACCGTACGCGCCACCGTGGGCAGCATTGTGTTTTACGATCCGGAAGGAAAACGCCACCATGTCTGATGCTGTTTTGCAAAGCCCTTTGGCGCCCTTGTTAGGCGCAGGCGACAAGTCTTTGGTGGTCGATGGCCAAGCAGTAAGTCTGGGCGAAGCGCCCTTGATGGATATGCTTAATTTGCGCGGCAATCCGGCAGATGCCGCGTTTTGTAGCGCGGTGCAAACCGTCATTGGTTTGGCCTTGCCGCTTGCAGCCAATACCGCCAGCTTGGGCACTGACCGCCAGTTGCTCTGGCTGGGGCCGGACGAATGGTTGTTGCAATGCCCGATAGGTCAAGGCGCCGCATTAGAAGCTGCACTGCGCAAGGCGTTAGCCGGGCAACATTTCGCTGTCGTAAGCGTGGGTCATGGCAATACGGTATTGCGTGTGCAAGGACCGGGCGCTGCGGGTTTGCTCGCGCGCGGCTGCCCTTTAGATTTCCACGCCAGCGTATTTGCCGCCGGTCAAGTAGCGCAAAGCCATATCTCGCGCGCCAACGCAACCCTGGTGTGCAAGCAAGCAGGCAGCCACTACGAAGTAACTGTGCGCCGCAGTTTTGCCGACTACCTGTTTCGCTGGCTTTGCGCGGCGGCTGGCGCATGAGCATATGCTGCTTAACGGGCCGGATAGCCCGAGGTGGTGCACATGCCCTACGCGCATAGGCCCGCTATGAGCTACGCGCTAGGGATCGATACCGGTGGCACGTTTACCGACGCGGTGCTGCTCAACGCGGCGCGTGAGGTGGTGGCTGCATCCAAAAGCCTGACCACCCGCTTCGATTTGGCCCAAGGCATTGCCGCGTCTTTGGACGGTCTGCCGCAAAACTTGCTGGCACGGGTGGACTTGGTTTCGTTGTCCACCACCTTAACCACCAATTCCGTTGTCGAAGGCAAGGGCGCGCCGGTCTGCGCTCTGTTGGTGGGATATGACGCGCAACAGATCAAAACCAGCGGTTTGGCAGATTTGCTGGGACTCGACGCCATAGAAAGCCTGGCCGGCGGGCATGATGCCGCAGGCCTACCCCTGTGCGTGCTGGACGAGGCGGCCTGCCGCGCCGCGATTGCCAAACACGCGGGGCGGGTGTCGGCGTTTGCGATTTCGGCCACTTTTGCGGTGCGCAACCCAGCGCATGAAAACCAGCTGCGCGCCTGGGTGCAAGAACATTGCGACACGCCGGTCACCTGCGGCCACGAGCTGGCCTCCAGCCTGGGCGCGCCGCGCCGGGCGCTGACGGCTGCCCTCAATGCCCGCATGATTTCGCACGTCAAAACCTTGATCGACTCGGTACAGCGCACCTTGGCCGCGCGCCACATTGATGCACCGCTGATGCTGGTCAAAGGCGATGGTTCGCTGATCAATGTTCACAGCGCCTTGCAACGACCTGTAAGCACCGTCTTGTCAGGCCCAGCCGCCAGCGTGCTGGGCGCTTGCGCTTTAAGCGGTTTGGACGATGCCATCGTCGCCGATATGGGCGGCACCACTACCGACATCGCCGTGGTGCGGGGCGGCCTGCCGGCCCTGAGTTTTGACGGCGCTATGGTGGGCAACTGGCGACCCATGATCGAGGCGGTAAAGGTGTATGCGATTGGCCTGGGCGGCGACAGCGAAGTGCGCTTGCTAGGCGGCGAAGGCCTGACCATAGGCCCGCGCCGCGTGCTGCCCTTGAGCCTCTTAGTACACCAGCACCCCAAATTTTTGGCCGTGTTGCAACGCCAGCAAACCGAAAGCCCGCACGCCAGCCAGATGCGTTTTGCCCAGGC
>CANJXV010000215.1 GCA_947478935.1 Comamonadaceae bacterium | reverse complement strand
CGTTTGAGCACCCCGAGTTGTATTTCATGCGGACGCCAAGACCAAAGCAGGTCAAAGCCGGCGGAGAAACTCTCCCAGCTCTCGCCGGGCAGTCCAAAAATCAAGTCGGTATGCAAATGCGCGTGGCTATGGTTGACCAGCCAATCAATATTGGAGTGCGTTTTGTCCGTATCCTGACGCCTTGAAATAGCTTTCTGGACATGCGGATTGAGGCTTTGGATGCCAATTTCAAACTGTAAGCTGCCTGGCGGAAAACGTGCGATGCGGGATTTAAGGCTATCGGGCAGGTGGTCGGGTATCAGCTCGAAGTGAACAAATAGGGCGCCCTGCGGATCACGCGCAATCAGATCTAAAAAAAACTCCAGGATGCGGACTGATACATCCACCTTCAAATTAAAAGTGCGGTCTACGAACTTGAAAGTACGTGCGCCGCGCGTATAGAGCGACTGCAAATGGGCGAGGAAGGGTTCGAGGTCGAAAGCCCAGGCCGTTTTATCTAGGGCACTCAGGCAAAACGCGCACTTGAAGGGGCAGCCACGGGACGCCTCGACATACAGCACGCGATGCGCCAAGTCGTCGGGGGTGTAATAGTCGTACGGGAAGTCCAATTCAGCCAATGGCGCTTGCTCGCCAGGTATGACCTTCATCAAAGGCCTAGGGCCATGGATGAGTGCGCGGCAAAGGCGGGGGAAGCTAACGTCACCCCAACCGGTAATGAGGTAATCGGCCTCGGCAACTATGGCTTGTTGCTCCCATTCATGGCTGACCTCGGGTCCGCCCAGGACGAGCCGGATATCTGGGCGCTGCTGCCTGAGGAGGCGCATCAGGGCCAGGGTTTGCTCCACGTTCCAGATGTACACGCCAAAGCCGATGATGTGCACCCCCTGGGCATGCTTGGGCACGCATTGGGTAATTAAAGCCTCCGCGATAGTTTTCGCAGGGCTATGGATGGTGAACTCATGCAAGCTGGTGCAGGCTGCCAAATCGTCCCCGCCGTAGCGGCCCATGTTCGCCAGAAGGTAGCGTAGCCCAAGCGAGGCGTGCATATATTTGGCATTCAGGGTCACGAGAAGAATGCGGTTTGGCATGTGCTTATTATGGAAGCATGGCTGACACGCACGAGAAAAGCTTTTTTCACTGGGACGGGGATACCCTGGTTGTCAATATCCTGGGCAAACCAGGCGCTCGCAAGGACGCCATTGGCAAACCCAAGGAGGCCCAACTTAAAGTCAGCGTAACGGCGCAACCGCGCAGCGGGCGGGCGACCGACCATATGGTGACTTTCCTGGCACCATTATTTGGAGTTCGGGAGCGCGATATCGAGGTCGTTTTCGGCCGCGAAAGCGTGCATAAGCAGTTGCGCATCAGGAATCCGCTTACATGGCCGCAAATATTTGGGCCATTGCAAAAGCCTGCGAGTGGAGTCAAGTCCAAAGGTGGACAATAGCGTTTTAGTCCTCCTACCCCACTGCCGACCTTTTTATTGTTTTGGTGCGCATGGGACTGCAATTCATTACGTGTATCTCAATTTGATGGTATCAAATCGCGTCCTTTGGGACATATTCCAAGCAGCGCTATCCCCTGCGCGCCGCGTCTCCATTTTGCTTTTTCTCTTGGGCACCATGGGCCTTACCAGCGCTAAGGCGACGGGGCACGACGGCACAGTGGTGCAATACCCGGAGCTTCGAGCCGAGTTGATCGCCTACGCGCCGCAAGGCATTAGCACCGGTAAACCGTTCAGCCTAGGCCTGCTGCTAGACCATCGGCCCCAATGGCACACCTACTGGGTCAACCCCGGAGATTCTGGTTTGCCGACCGAAATGCAATGGACTTTTCCCGCTGGTGCGCAAGCGGGAGCCATTGACTGGCCAGTACCCAAAAAGATAAAGATAGGCGCGCTTGCCAATCTGGGCTACGAGGGGCAAGTTTTACTTCCCGTACCGGTGCAGTTGCAAAAAGGGTTTCAAATTAAAGGTGACAGTTTCACGGTGCGCCTGCATGCATCCTGGCTGGTATGCCGTCAGGAATGCATACCGCAGGAAGGTGATTTCGCGCTGACGATTCCGGTACAAGGCTCGACGGCGCTGCACGCTGCTTTGTTTGAGGAAGCGCTCCAAAAGCAGCCCGCACGTTTCGGTGGTCAGGTTCAAAGCCAGTTTGTCCCTGGAGGGCTGCTTTTACGGGTCAAAGGTTTACCCCAGGCCTGGCAAGGCAAAGCGATTTCGGCCTTTCCTGAAGTTGCCTCGGTGTTTGCAACACCGTTGCTGCCAGACGCGCAAGACCCGCTAGTTTCCACTACCGCTCTAAGCGAGGGTCTCGTGGCCGCTGGCACCCAGAAATGGGACGGGGATACCTGGAAAGCGATGGTGCCGTTTTCGGCGCAGCGTGTTGGTGGGCCTAATGCCCTGTCTTTCGTCTTTTCCAATGGTGGAGATTCCGTGCGCACCACCGTGGCTGCACCGGGAAAATGGCCTGAAACGGCAGGCAAGGTCTCAGACACTGAACCGACTTCGGCCACAACCGTAAACGCCACCTCTGATCTGGTATCGAGTCCACCGACGCTCGCTTTTTGGAGCGCAATGTTGGCGGCTTTCGCTGGTGGTTTGCTATTGAATCTCATGCCCTGCGTTTTCCCAGTACTAGCCCTCAAGGCCCTGGGCTTGGCCACCTTACAAGCGACGGCTAATCAGCGCAGGGCCCAGGCGGCCGCCTATACCAGCGGCGTGCTGCTATCGATGACCACATTGGGCGCTTTGCTTTTGGCTCTGCGCGCAGGTGGTCAGGCGCTGGGATGGGGGTTTCATTTGCAATCCCCCGTGTTCATTGCCGCACTAGCGACTTTGTTCACGCTGATTTGCCTGAATTTGATGGATATTCTTGATGTCTCCAGACTGGTTCCCAGCCGTTTGGCTGGGCTGCAGCTGCGCAACCCGGTTACAGATGCGGCGCTTTCAGGGGTTCTAGCCGTCATCGTTGCCTCGCCGTGCACGGCACCTTTTATGGGCGCGTCGTTAGGCTTGGCGATGACTTTGCCCGGTTTGCAAGCGATACTAATTTTTATTGCCCTCGGCCTTGGGCTAGCAATGCCCTACGCACTGGTCACAAACAGCGCGGCCGTAGCGCGCCGATTGCCTAGGCCTGGCCCCTGGATGGAACACTTACGCCGGTTTATGGTCTTCCCAATGGCCGCGACGGTGATTTGGCTGGTGTGGGTCTTGGCCCAGATGGTTGGCCTAGATGTTGCCGCCATGCTGGTCGTTGTACTTCTGTGCTTGTCGATGTGCTTTTGGGCTTTGCACTTGCCTGGTCGTACGGCGATGGGATTTGGCGCAGCAGCGCTATTTATATTTTTGTTAACCGGCAGCCTTGCCCTGCGCGTGGCCTCGCAAGTGGATACAAGCGCCATTTCCGGGCAAAAAAATGCAAGGGTGAGCCCTTGGCAAAACTGGACTGCGCAAGCCGAGCAAGAAGCCTTAGCGTCCGGTCGACCCGTATTTGTGGACTTTACTGCGGCCTGGTGCATCACCTGCCAATACAACGAACAACAAGTTTTATCTAAACCACAGGTGCAGCAAGCGTTTGAGGACAAAAAGGTTGTATTGCTGCGGGCCGATTGGACTCGGCGCGACGCAGCCATTAGCCAGGCATTACAGCAACTAGACCGAAGCGGCGTGCCGGTTTATGTTTTGCAGCGTAAGGGCAAAGCGCCGGTGTTGATGTCTGAGTTGCTGACCACGGACGAATTGCTGGCGGCGATTTCAGACATATAACGGCTGAAGCCGTTCTGCGGTATTGCCCGCAGCCTGTGCTTGATCATGAATCAGACCGAGAAGCTACGATTCGGAGTAGCGCTTGCCAAGGACTTCGCCCCCATGTAAAGCAAGACCTTGCCCTGCGCTGCGCTGCATTAACACGGGATGTGTTTTGGCCTTGAGACTTGCTTGATCTTGCTTGATTTTCAACAAGGGCCCAGATCCGTAAAACGGGATACTGTGGCCCTGCTCGTTGACCAATTGGCCGTCTGCATAGGCCGCCTGAGGCATCTCGGGTAATAAGCGGGTAACAGTCTCCACTGAACCAGCTGTGCAGCGAGTTAGAGTCTGCCTGAAACGCATTGCGGCAAGCGATGCCTCAAAATGGGACAAAATCATCTACCTCACCCCTTGATACCAATGACCACCATGGCACCGCTGCTTCCCGATTCCGCGCTAGAGGCCACCTTCGCTGGCGTAGAAAATCCACATTTTTTGCGCGCATGCCTTCGGCATTCCACTCCCTACACCCCGCTATGGCTGATGCGCCAGGCCGGGCGCTACCTGCCTGAATACCGGGCCACTCGGGAAAAAGCGGGTAGTTTTATGGGTTTGGCCACCAACCCGGACTACGCCACAGAGGTCACTCTGCAACCTCTGGACCGCTATCCGCTGGACGCGGCGATTCTTTTTAGTGACATCCTGACCGTTCCAGATGCCATGGGCTTGGGGTTGACTTTTGCCCAGGGTGAGGGCCCCCGGTTTGCCCACCGCGTCTCGGATGAGGCCGCAGTGGACCGCCTTGAGGTACCTGATATGGACAAGCTGCGCTATGTGTTTGACGCGGTAAGCAGCATCCGCAAAGCCTTGACGCTCCCAAACGGCAAATCCCGCGTCCCGCTGATCGGATTTTCGGGCAGCCCCTGGACGCTGGCCTGCTACATGGTCGAAGGTGCAGGCTCGGATGATTACCGACTGGTGAAAACCATGATGTACGCCAGACCGGACCTGATGCACCGGATTTTGGCTATCAATGCGGACGCGGTCGCCGCCTACCTCAATGCCCAGATTCAGGCGGGCGCGCAAGCAGTGATGATTTTCGATAGCTGGGG
>CANJXV010000214.1 GCA_947478935.1 Comamonadaceae bacterium | reverse complement strand
GCTGGTTCAGAGGGATAGGCTTAGCCCATTGCACCGATTTCACAAGGAAAAATTATGTACACCCGTATCCTGGTGGCCACCGATGGCTCTAAATTGTCCAAAAAAGCGGTAACCAGCGCCATCAGTCTGGCCGCCACTTGTAAGGCCGAGTTGATTGCCATGCAAGTGGTGCCGCCCTACCCGATTGCCTACTTTGAAGGTGGCATGGCCAGCGACTCCCGAGAAATAAAACGGGTTGAAGCCTTATGGGTTAACAAAGCGCAGGCGGTGCTGGACCTGGTCAAGAAAGCCGCGACCGCCAAGGGCGTGGAAGTACGCACCTTGGTCAGCAAGTCGGACATGGTCTCGCACGCCATCATTAACGCCGCCGAGAAAAACGACTGCGATCTGATCGTCATGGCCTCGCACGGCCGGCGCGGAATCAAGCGTCTGCTGCTTGGCAGCGAAACCCAGCATGTTCTCACCCATAGCAGCACACCCGTGCTGGTGTTGCGCTAAGCCTTTGCAAATCAGGCCGCCGCGCCGTCGGGCTGCGCGGCCAAGACGGCCGGGGCCTTGGGCTCGTCGGCAAAGCGTTGGCGTATAGCCAGCACTTGGGGCCAGGCAGCCAGAAAAACATCCACGCATTGCGGATCGAAATGCAAGCCCCGCTGTTCGCGCAAATAGCCCGCAGCGTCTTCGAGCGGCCAAGGTTTTTTGTAGGGGCGCTCCGAAGTCAGCGCATCGAATACATCGGCCACCGCCACGATGCGACCAAACAGGGGGATGTCCTCCCCATGCAGCCCCTGCGGATAGCCACTGCCGTCAAATTTTTCATGGTGGCCCAAGGCGATGGTGGCCCCGGCCTGCAGCAAGTGCGAGCTGCTGCCCTTAAGCAATTCATGGCCCAGGCTGGCGTGCTGGCGCATGATGTCCATCTCGGCCGCGTCCAGGCGGCCGGGCTTTTGCAGGATATGGTCGGGGATACCGACTTTGCCGATGTCGTGCATAGCCGCAGCGTCCAGTATCAAGGCCTGGTCCTGTGCAGAGAGTTGCAGGCCCTGGGCGATCAGGTGAGCGTAATGTCCTACGCGAGAAATATGCGCACCCGTTTCATAGTCGCGGTAAGCGGCTGCTTTAACCAAGGACATCACAGTTTCACGCTCGCGCTCGCGGATTTCACGCGTAGCCAGTTCGACCTCGCGGGTCAGCCAGGCGGCGTGGTCGGCCAGACGCAAACTGGCTTCGCGCAGTTTGAGCATATTGCGCGCTCGCGCTAAAAACTCCGCGGCGTCTACCGGCTTGGGCAGAAAGTCGTATGCACCAGCTTCTAAGGCGCGGTAGCGCACTTCTTTGTCGTCGTGCGCGGTAATCATGAGCAAAGGAACGGAAGCCGCCCCGTCCAATGCGCGAAAGGCTTCTATGAATTCGAGCCCGTTCATTTCGGGCATCAGGTAGTCCAGCACCACCAAATCCACGCGCTGCGTGCGCGCGTAGTCCAGGGCGGCAGCTGGAACGGTAAAACTGACATGCTGCGCCTGCGCTAAGCGCTGCACCAGCAGCTCCAGCCATTTCAGATTGACCGGGTTATCGTCCAGCAAAAGCACGTTTTGCATCTAAAAGCTTTCGGGTTCCACTGAAGGTGGTGGTTATCGACAGTGCCAGCATACAAGCTGGCGCTGACCTTGCAAAGGTGGCGCCAGGGTTTTTTCAAAAATCCGCTCGCCGCTTCTCCAAAAACGCCTGTACGCCCTCGCGGTGCTGCGCACTGGCAGCATATGCATAGGCTGAGGGCGGCGTGGGCATTTGCGCCGGCCAAGCCTGGCGCAACACTTGTTTGTTCAGCCGGGCCGCTTGGGGCGAAAGCGCCAGCATGCGCGCCACCAACGCATCGCCCTGCGCTTGCACGGCTTCATCGGGCACGCTCCAGGCCAGAAAGCCGCAGCGCAGCATGTGCGCGGCATCAAAACTTTGCGCCGACAACAACATGGCGCTAGCGGTGGCGGCACCAACGGCCTGCTGCACCAGCGCAGCCTCGCGCGGCGCCATAGGAAAACCCAGCCGGGCAATCGGCGCGCCATACACACTGCCGGTGGCGCCCATACGCAGGTCGCAACAACTGGCAATTTCCAAACCGGCACCCATGCAATTACCGCGCACCAGTGCAAGTACGGGGAGCGGGCAGTCCAGCATGGCTTGCAAGCCGCCCCAAACCTCCACTTCGTGAAAATGCATCAGGCTATCCGGGTCAAAACGAAAGGCGGGATATTCAGAAATATCGCCACCGGCACAAAAATGCGCTCCTGCACCCTGCACTGTCACGCAGCGCAGATCGGTGTGGGTGGAAATATCCAGGAAGACCTCGCGCAGTTGCAGCCACATGGCGCGCGTCATGGCGTTCATGCGGGCCGGCTTGGACAACGTCACTGTGGCCAGCGCGCCGCTTTGCTGCCAATCAATGCTACCCACCATGCACTGCCTCTTTTTATTGAACCGCTGGCGCTGGCCGCGTGCCGAACCACCACCACAAAGCGGCGCCGCCCAGCACCATGGGAATACACAGCCACTGACCCATACTGAGGCCCATTTGCAAGATGCCGATATGGGCATCGGGCTCACGGAAAAACTCTGCCACAAAGCGCAGCACGCCATAGCCGATCAGAAAAGCCACCGACATCCGCCCCTGGCGAGGACCGCTGCGCGCGTACGCCCACAAGATCGCAAACAAAAGTAAGCCTTCAAGCAGGAATTGGTACACCTGCGAAGGATGGCGCGGCAGATCACCCGCGCCGCGAAACACCATGCCCCAGGGAAGCGCCGGATCGGCCACACGGCCCCACAACTCCCCGTTAATGAAATTGCCCACCCGTCCACAGGCTAGGCCGGTGGGCACGCAAGGTGCCACGAAATCGGCCACGGCCCAGAAGGAACGTTTGCGTTCGTAGGCAAACCAGGCCATAGAAAAAATGACGCCCAACAAACCCCCATGAAAACTCATGCCACCGCGCCATGCGTACAAAATTTCCAGCGGATGGGCAGCGTAATACGTCGGGTTGTAAAACAGGCAATAGCCAAAGCGTCCGCCCAGCACCACACCCAAAACTCCGAGAAAGAGTACGTCCTCCACGTCGCGAAAACTCCAGTCTGCATCACCCGCAAAAGGCGCATGTTGCAAGCGGGCCTTGCCCAGCAGCATGAAAAAGCCGAAGGCGGCCAGATAAGTCAGGCCGTACCAGTGGACGGCTACGGGGCCCAGTTGCAAAGCAACCGGGTTGATGGCGGGATGAATCAGCATGGGAGCTATTGTGCCTTGGGCCTCTGGCCTGGCCAGGTAGCCGCCACGAAAGGGATCGCGCAAACACGCCGCGCTAGCGCGTAACAACTATAGAATCAAGTTTTATTTAACATTTTTGTTATGAATATACAAATAATAATTAAAAATACCTTAAATCAATTGAACTCTGTGATTTTGGGTAAGGAGCGTGCGGTACACGACGCTTTGGCCTGCTTATTAGCCGGGGGCCATTTGTTAATTGAAGATGTACCCGGTGTAGGCAAAACCACCTTGGCCCAAGCGCTGGCGCACACCCTAGGATTTGAATTTTCCCGCCCACGGGCCTTAGCTCAGGCCTTGGACCAGTCCTTTGGCGATGCGGCCAAACCGGTCTGCGAATGGCTACTGCGCCTGGAACGAGCCCGCTACCAGGCGGATGCAAGCACCGGCGCGATAAGCGCTTTGCAACGCGAATTCAAGCGGCTCCCGTGGTCAACATTGCTTGCCCAAAAGCCGCGATAAACCTTCACTTTTCAGGGCCTGGCGACTTGACTAAACTCAGCCGGTGCCGATGTTGGAGCACAGGCCCCGCATCTTTGCGGGCCGCGTTAAAAAACCATGCGTCCCAGACGCTAGATGCCATGAACCTCACACTGGTATTGCTGATATTTTTCTTTCTTGCCGCCGTGCTGGGCGCTGCGGTTTTTTATTACCTGACCTTGCAAAATTTGGCAGCCGTCAAGCGCGAAGTCAATAAGCTGCGCGACCAAGCCGACGATGCCCGTGCCAGCGCGCTGTTGCGCAATGAGCGCGCGCGCTGCTACCAGCAACTTTTGGCCTTGGAAGCCGACATCCAGACCCGCCAACGCGACAGCCTGAGCAACGAAGAAACGGCGATGGTGGAGCTCAACCGAGAAGAAATTCAGAACTGTGTCAACGCCCTGAAAAAGTCCGGCAACTGGATGGGTCTGCCCTTCGATCTGGAATGGCAAGACATGTGGGACAAGCTGCCGCAGCTCAAAAACCTGTACCGAGCCAGCGTCATGCAGCAAGACTTTGAACCGGGCTCCAGCCCGCCGGCCAATTCAGCGGTCAACCCAGCGGTCAATGCGGCAAGCAATGCCGCACCTGCTGCAGTAGCGCCGCCCCGGCCTGCGGCGGCAACGAGCAGCCCAGAGCAGGTGCAAGCCGCACCGCAAGACAACTCCAAAGTAATGGCAGCTGCGATGAAAAATATGATGCGGAGCTAATAGCTATGTCGATCACACCCTCCATCCGGCAGGCGCTATTGAGCGCGCTACTGGTTTGCACTGCGGCCCATGGCGGCCTGTGGGAAGACGGCTATGCCGACTACCAGCGCAAGGACTATGCCGCTGCGGTGGCCAAGTGGCAAATCGTGGCCGATACCGGAGACCGGGAAGCACAGTCTCTGCTAGGCTTGATGCACTTGTTTGGGCAGGGCACGCCGCAAAGCTACCCCAAAGCCTTGCTGTGGCTGCACCGCGCTGCAGCGCAGGGAGAGCCCAAGGCGCAGTTCCAGCTCGGCAAACTGTACGCGAGTGGGCAAGGCTATAAAGGCGAAGGCCTGGAGCGCGATTACCAAAAGGCGGCCATGTGGTTCATCATTGCCGAGCAGTCG
>CANJXV010000213.1 GCA_947478935.1 Comamonadaceae bacterium | reverse complement strand
GGCACAAACACCGTGGGCAAATGCCCGAAGTGCAAAGCGCCGATCAAGAGGCCGGGAACAATCTTGTCGCATACGCCGAGCATCAGCGCGCCGTCAAACATATCGTGGCTGAGCGACACCGCAGTGGCCATGGCAATCGCGTCGCGCGAGAACAGGCTTAGCTCCATACCTGGCATGCCCTGGGTCACGCCATCGCACATTGCTGGCACGCCCCCGGCGACCTGCGCGGTAGCGCCCCATTGACGGGCTTCGTGTTTGATGATGTCAGGGTAGTGCTGCAACGGCGCGTGGGCCGAGAGCATGTCGTTGTAGGCGTTGATGATGGCGATGTTGGGCGCACGCTGGCCCACCACCTGCACGCTATCCAGGGCACTGGCGCGGCGCTTGTCGGCAGGCTCCATAGCGGCAAAAGCATGTGCCACATTGGCGCAGCCCATGCGCTGCGCGCCAGGCGACCGCTGGGCCATAGCATCGACCTGGGCCAGGTAAGCACTGCGCGTGGGAGCGCTACGGGCGATGATGCTGTCGGTGACGGACTTGATACGGGGATGGAGTGGCATAGCGGGGGATGTAACAAGAACATGTAACAAAATTACATGGCGGATAGTAACGCAGATTGTTTCTCTAATCGGGTAAGAAATTACCGCAGGGTTACCAAACTTTTTCTCTGCCGCGCTTGTGCTTGTGCCCCGCTGTTTTACCCCCCGCTTCCCCCCGCCCCTTCACCCCCGCCTAGGTGAAGGGGAGCTGGAATACCCAATTTGGTTTTTTGGGGTCGGATAGGGGTTTTTGAATCGGTGCGCTGCGGTGCGGGTTTGTTTGCGCAGATTGGGGAGCGGGGCGGTCGTAGTCAATGGATTGGGGCGTGGCGCGGCTGCAGTAGCGGCTCGCGCAGCGCGCCCACAAGCGTGTGCAAGGTGAGCGAAGCGAGTTTGCGCCCGACCCCGGGCGGCGCGAGTAGCGCAAGGCAGCCCGCAGGGCCACGGCCTTTGGCTCGCCTTTTCTTTGGCTACTTTCTTTTGGCCAAGCAAAAGAAAGTGGCTCGGCCGACCAGGCCGAAACCGGTATGCCAAAAGCCCCTCCGTATACTGCAACCATGAGTTCCATCGCCGATTTACGCAAAAGTTACGAACGCGCTGAGCTGGATGAAAGCGCCTCGCATCCCGACCCGCTGGGCCAGTTTGATCAGTGGCTGAACGAGGCCATAGCCGCTGAAGTGCCCGAGCCCAATGCCATGACCTTGGCCACCGTGGGCAGCGACTTGCGGCCTTCTACGCGGGTGGTACTGATCAAAGGCTACGACGCGCTGGGCATCGTCTGGTACACCAATTTTGAGAGCCGCAAGGGCAAAGAACTAGCGGGCAACCCGTTTGCCGCACTGCAATTTCATTGGGTGGAGTTGGAGCGTGTGGTGCGTATCGAAGGCCGGGTCGAAAAAGTCAGTGACTCGGAAGCCGACGCATACTTTGCCAGCCGCCCGCTGGATTCGCGCATCGGCGCCTGGGCCTCACCGCAAAGCGAGGTGATTAGCGGACGCGGTGTACTGGTCGCTAACGCAGCCAAATACGCTGCGCGGTTTTTGCTGGATCCGCCCCGCCCGCCGCATTGGGGTGGCTACCGGTTACGGCCCGACAACTGGCAGTTCTGGCAGGGGCGAAAAAGTCGCTTGCATGACCGGCTGCAATACCGGCTAGAAGGCGGCTCCGGCGGCACCTGGTTGCGCCAGCGCCTGGCGCCTTAATCAGTGGCGCTCTTACCTATTGCCTTCACGCCTTAAACGCCCTTCTAGCATGCCTCGATTTGCCGCCAATCTGTCCATGCTCTACAACGAGCATGCTTTTCTAGATCGCTTTGCCGCCGCCGCGCAGGACGGTTTTAACGCGGTGGAGTATTTGTTTCCCTATGCGTTTTCCGCTCACGAACTTCAACAGCGCTTACAAGACCACGGCTTGCAGCAAGTGCTGTTTAACGCCCCACCGGGCGATTGGGACGCAGGCGAGCGCGGCCTGGCCTGCCTGCCCGGACGCGAAGCCGAATTTCGCGATGGCTTTGCCAAGGCGCTGGACTACGCCGCTGCCCTGTCCTGTACGCGTGTGCATGTGATGGCCGGAATTGCGCCTGCTTTTGCCGATGTGGACGTGCTGCAAACAAGCTATGAAGCCAATTTACATTGGGCCACCGAGGCAGCGCGCACTGCGGGCGTGGATGTGCTGATCGAGCCTATCAACACCCGCGACATGCCTGGCTATTTTTTGAACTATCAGGAGGCGGCGCACCAGATCGTGCAACGCCTGGCCGCTCCCAATTTGAAAGTGCAGTTCGATCTCTACCACTGCCAGGTGATGGAGGGCGATCTGGGAACCAAGATACGCCACTACCTGCCCACAGGCCGCGTCGGCCACATGCAAATTGCAGGTGTGCCCGAGCGGCACGAGCCCACAGTGGGCGAATTGAATTACGACTATCTTTTCGAAGTGATCGATGCGGTGAGTGCCCAGTGCAGCTGGGAGGGTTGGATAGGCTGCGAATACCGGCCCGCACGCGGTACGGTACCCGGCGGCACAGCGCAGGGTTTAGACTGGCTGCACGCCTGGCGCGCATCGCGTAGATAGGCCCTGCTTAGTGCCCCGGGCTATAACCAAACGGCGCGCCCAAACCAAGACAGCTATAGCTTGACCCGCATCAATACCGCTGCAAACCATTGTCTTTACAGTCAGCGTATTACCGATTTTTTGAAAGAAGGACCCCATGAGTACCGACAGCGCAGCCCAAAGAGCCCGTGTCATGCAGGACATTGAACTCACCATCAAAGACGCCGAGGCCTTGTTGCGAATGACCGCGCACGAAGTGGGCGACGAAGCCGCCCAGGTGCGTGCGCGCGTGCAAGAGCGCCTGCATCGCGCAACACAAGAATTACAAGACTTCAAAGATGCCGCGATCCAAAGCACCAAAGAAGCCGCCCAAGCCACCGAGGCCTATGTGCAAGACCATCCCTGGAAGTCGCTGGGCATCGCCGCTGCGGCGGGTTTAGTCATCGGCCTATTAATTAGCCGCCGCTAAACATTTGCGCGTATGAGCGAATTACCAGGCGCCGGATTCTTTGCCAGCGTGCGCCAATTGCTGGCCACGCTGCTCGCAACTGTGCAGGTGCGGCTGGAATTGCTGGGCACCGAGTTGGAGCAGGAAAAGCGCCGCGTGTTTTCAGCAATAGTGTTGGCGGCTGTTGCACTGGTGTGTCTGGCGCTGGGTTTGGTGATGCTCAGTGTCGTCGTCTTGCTGATTTTTTGGGACAGCTACCGCGTGGGTGCCGCTTGCGCCTTGGCCTTGTTGTTTGGCGGTGGCGGGGCTTATTTACTGGTTCGCGCAAAACAAAAGCTCAGCGCGCCCTCGGGCCTCTTTGCCCATAGCTTGGCCGAACTGCAACGCGACCGCGCGAAGGATTAAGCATCCATGGCAAGCCCGTCCGTTTCGCGCGCTACGCAACTACTTGAGCGGCAAAACGCGCTGCGCGCCCAAAGCGCTATGTTGCGCCAGCGTGCCAGGCACCAAATTACCACCGTGCTGGCGCCTCTAGAGCAAATGCAAAACGGTATGCAATGGGTGCACAAGGCGACGCCGCGCAATGCGCTAGGGGCATTCACCGCCGTCAGCCTGCTATTTGGAAAAACCCGCCCTTGGGGCCTCAAAGCCCTGCGCCTATTGCGCCTGTGGCGAACGCTCAGCGTTTGGTTTAAGCGTTAAAGAAGCTTTGCTGAAAAGCGCCAAAGGCGCTCCGCTTAAATTTGTCATCGCAAGGGATAAAGTGACTCGACAGTCCACGCAAGCATAAAGCCATAGATTGCATCGGCCTGCGAACGCGCAATGGCGGATTTGAGCTTATGCAGAAATTACCTATTGCAAATGCGCAAAATACACCCGCCGGATGCCGCGCAAATAGCTACTTGCAGCAGTATTTGTGCAAGGCGTTTATTTCACCGTCACCGCGTCCGTCATGCGGTAGTACATGCCATAAGGGTCATCAGCCAGTACGACAAATTTACCCTCCACCACGACCGGCTCCATGGAATAACGTACCGGGGTTTTAGTGGTCACTTCCACCATGCTCTCGGGCCCACCGGGCAGGCAAAAAGAGCAAGTCAGGGGCACCGAGCTAATTAAAAAATGACGTTGTTTTTCGCCTGGGTCCAGCGGCATCATGAAACCCTGGATGCGCTGAGTTTTCTGGTTCAAACCTTGTTGTGCAGACCCAAACACCGGAAGGATGCGGTTTTTAACGGTTTTGGTTTTCACATCGGTCAGCAGCGACCAGGGCAGCACATCGGCGCGCGGCTGCAAAGGTGCAAACGGGCTATTCGCACCATGCTCCCCGGCACCCGTACCTATGGGGACTGGCAAGGCCTGGGTGGGCGCGCTGGGGGCTGATACGCTGGTTGCCGGCGGCGATTGCGCATGCGCGGCGCTAAAGGACATCATCGCCAACCACGCGGCGCAAGCCGCCCCTAGAGAGCGCTTCAAAACCACAATATGCATAACAACTCCTTGAGCAAAGCCCACACCGCCGAATTTGAAAACATTAATGCTGGTGTTTCATGCCGCACATTTTGCCTATCGCCAGGCCTTTGCATGCGGCTTGTAACTCAGCCTCGCAAACCGCTTCATTTTTGCCAGTCTCCAAACATTTGGCAGCGCCTTCGTGGGCGGCTGCCATCGCACGGTGGCGGGCAATATCTTCCTGGCGTTCTTTATCGCCGTGTTTATCTGCAGCAAAAGCGATCACACAGCATAAAGCCAGGGTACTCAGCACTATTTTTTTCATGGTTTATCCCTTGGATTGAAGTAATTGCAAAACATCGCTGCGGTAGGCCTGCCACACCGGCAGCACTGCAGCGCACAGGGCCACCAGCGCCG
>CANJXV010000212.1 GCA_947478935.1 Comamonadaceae bacterium | reverse complement strand
TAGCCGCATGGGGCCGCAGCGGCAAGGGGATTGCGGGCCGCTTCTACAATGGTTCGCATGGCACGACCTTTCGATGTTTGCATACGTGGCGCCGGCATCGTCGGACGCGCGCTGGCTTTGCAATTGGCGGCCAAGCGTTTGCGGGTGGCCTTGGTCGACCCCCAGGCCGGCGACCCTGCCAGCGGGCCTAGTGATGTTCGCGCTTACGCGCTCAATGCAGCCTCGCGCGAACTTCTTAAGGCCTTGCGCTGCTGGCCCGATGCGCAGCATGCCACCCCGGTCTTGTCCATGCAGGTATTTGGCGATAAAGGCGGCGCGCTGCGCTTTGACGCCGCTGATCAAGGCGTTTCGGCGCTTAATTGGATGGTGGACGTACCGGCCCTGGAAGCGCTGCTGGTGCAGGCCCTGGGTTTTCAAAGCCTGGTTACCGTCTTGCATGAGCCCTGCGCCGCGGCGCTGACCGTTATTTGCGAAGGCAAGGCCAGCAGCACGCGCGCGCAATTTGGTGTGGATTTTGATGTGCATGCCTATCCGCATCACGCTCTGGCGGCGCGCGTGGCATGCGCTGTGCCGCATCTGCAAGTCGCGCGCCAATGGTTTGCAGATCACCAAGGGCAGGGCGAAATTCTGGCCATGCTGCCCTTGGATGGCGAACAAGGCAGCGCGTACGCGCTGGTTTGGTCGCTTAGCCCCGAGCGCGCGCAGGCCATGCAGGCTGCGCCGCAAGACGTGTTTTGCCAGGCATTAGGCGCTGTCAGTGGCGGGGCCCTGGGCGCATTAACGCTAATCAGCGCACGCAGCGTTTGGCCTTTGCAAAGTGCCAGTGCGCAGCAGTGGTGCGGCACCAACACACAAGGCGCTTGGGTGCTGGCCGGTGATGCGGCGCACACCGTGCATCCATTGGCTGGTCAGGGCTTGAACCTGGGCCTGGGCGACGTGGTGGCTTTGGCCCAAGTGCTCGATGCGCGGCCCTATTGGCGCAGTGTGGGCGATATGCGTTTGCTGCGCACCTATCAGCGTGAACGTAAGACCGCACTGGCTTTGGTCGGTGGCGTGGGTGATGCAATGCAACAGATTTTTCACCAGCAATACCCCTTGCTTGCTTCGGCGCGCAACTGGGGTATGTCGGCTTTTTCCCGTAGCGGCCCGGTCAAACAATGGGTAGCCCGCAGGGCCATGGGCTTGCCCGCTTCCTCCACTTAGAAACCTAAGCACTATGAAATTCATAAGTAACGTGTTAGTACTGATCTGCACCTTGACCCTGTCGCAAGCGGCTTGGGCCCAGGAGGACGTGATTCGTAAAAACCTGCCCTTGCGCCTGCCGCAGTTCAAGCAAATTGACGAAGTGCGCAAATCGGAGATTCCCGGACTGTACGAAGTGCGTGTGGACGGCAGCGAAATTTATTACACCGACGCCAAGGCCGATTTCCTCATTGAAGGCAGTTTGATCGATACCCGCAACAAGCGCAATCTGACCGAAGAGCGGGTGGAAAAATTGACTGCGATTAAATTTGACAGCTTGCCGCTCAAAGACGCTTTTACCGTGGTGCGCGGCAATGGCGAGCGCAAGATGGCGGTGTTTGAAGACCCTAATTGTGGCTACTGCAAGCGCTTTGAGCGCGATTTACAAAAGGTCGATAACGTCACCATTTACATGTTTTTGTATCCTATTTTGGGCGCTGATTCGGTAGAGAAATCCAAAGCCATTTGGTGCGCCAAAGACCGGAGTACCGCCTGGCTGGACTGGATGTTGCGCGAGCAGCCCGCCAGCTCTGGGGCCGGTGGTTGCGACGCCACAGCGTTAAGCCGTAATGTCGAGTTGGGGCGCAAATACAAAATCAACGGTACGCCTACTTTGCTGTTTACCAATGGCAGCCGCGTCCCTGGTGCGGTGGACGCTAAAAAGGTAGAGCAAATGCTGGCCCAGGCGGCAAAAGGCTGAACGTTTTTTTTGATGGAACCGTCTATGACCAGTAAGCGCAGGCGCCCATCCCAAGTTGCTTCGCAAGGCGCGCAGGCGGCAGTGCATTACCGGGTTGAAGTGCTCAGCCATGCGGCGCATCTGTGGCAAGTGACGATGACGCTTGCGGCTCCAGCCAGCACCCAGGGTTTGCGCTTGCCGGTGTGGATACCCGGTAGCTATTTGGTACGCGAATTTTCTCGGCACCTGCATAGTCTGCAATGCAGCCAAGGCGGGCACCCCGTAGCCTTGACCCAAAGCGACAAAGCCGGTTGGTTGGTGGCTTGTGACAGTGCGCTGCCTTTGGAAGTGCGTTACCAAGTCTATGCATTTGACAACTCGGTACGTACCGCTTGGTTGAACGATGTGCGCGGTTTTTTCAACGCCAGCAGCTTGTGCCTGATGGCGCAGGACCAGACCGATCAGCTTCATGCCTTGGAGCTAGTGCGCGGCCCCGCTATGAAAGGCTGGCAGGTAGCTACGGGCTTGGAACCCCAGCACATTGATGCAGCAGGCTTTGGCAGCTACCTGGCGACCGACTACGATGAACTAGCCGACTGCCCGGTGGAAATGGGTGCGTTTTGGAGCGGTGAATTCATGGCCTGTGGCGTACCACACCGCTTTGTGGTTGCAGGCGCATTACCATCCATGGACGGCGAGCGCTTGTTGCGCGATACGCAAAAAATTTGCGAAAGCCAAATTTGTTTTTGGCACGCTTCGGGCGGTGCGCCCGCCAAGGCTTTGGCAAAGCGGGTTCCGTTTACGCGCTATGTGTTTATGTTGCATGCTGTTGATGAAGGCTACGGCGGGCTGGAGCACCGCAATTGCACCGCCTTGAGCGCCAACCGGCGTGACCTACCGCGCAGTGGCGATGACAAAACCAGCGAGGGTTACACCACCTTGCTGGGGCTGATCAGCCACGAGTATTTCCACACCTGGAACGTCAAGCGTTTGCGACCGGCTGAATTTACGCGCTACGACTATACGCAGGAAAACTATACCGAGTTACTCTGGTTTTTTGAAGGCTTTACCAGCTATTACGACGACTTGCTGTTGCGCCGCGCCGGGCTGATCGATGACGCTACCTACGTCAAGCTGCTCGGCAAAACGATCAACCAGGTGGCACAAACCCCAGGCCGCTTGATGCAAAGCGTGGCGCAGGCGAGTTTTGATGCCTGGATCAAGTACTACCGCCCAGACGAAAACACGCCCAACCTCACTGTTAGCTATTACACCAAAGGCGCTTTGGTGGCGCTGTGTCTGGACCTCAAGCTGCGCGCTGAGGGCAAGACCCATTTGGACGCGGTCATGCGTGCGCTATGGGACCGCTGCGCCGGTGGTCCGATGACGCAAGAGGATTTGCTTGCGGTTTTGCGCGAACTCTCTGGCCGTTCATGGACTGGCGAGATCAAAGCCTGGGTCCACAGCACGCGTGAATTGCCCCTGAAAGTCTTGTTAACCGGGCAGGGCCTTGAAGTGCATGACGAACCGGCTGCGATGGCGCAGCGCCTGGGCGTTCGCAGCGAGGACGCGGGCGGCGCGGTGAAGATCAAGATGGTGCTCAGCGGCGGTGCGGCACAAGCGGCGGGTTTGATGGCCGGTGATGAATGGCTGGGTGTCAGTCTGGCTGGCGGGCGCGGCGGCGGATCGGAGTGGCGCCTGTCCAAGCTGGATGATTTGGAGCTCTTGTTGGGTGCGCAAAAGCGCTTTGCCGCCTTAGTCTCGCGCGACAAGCGTTTGCTAAGACTGCCGTTTGTCTTGCCGGCCAAAGCCTGGACCTGGCGCTTGTCATGCACCAAGCGCGGCGAGGACCAGTGGCCCGCCGCTTGATGCCTCCGGCGCTTGCGTGGATCGAGCACTTGGCAGCTAAATGCCTTGGGTATAGTGCGAGCACTCCCCTTTATAAAGCGCGTCGTCACCATGCCCTACCAACTCATCCAAACCCGCGTCCAAGCCGATAAAGTCGGAATCATCACCTTAAACCGGCCCCAGCAACTTAATGCGCTGAATGATCAGCTCATGGATGAACTGGGCCAGGCGCTCAAGGCTTGGGACGCCGATGAAGCCATCGGCTGCATGGTGATTACCGGAAGTGAAAAAGCGTTTGCGGCCGGTGCGGACATCGGCGCCATGGCGAATTACAGTTTTGCCGATGTGTACCAAGGGGACTACATCACGCGCAACTGGGAAATCTTGCGCACAGTACGCAAGCCGGTGATCGCGGCGGTTAGTGGCTTTGCCTTGGGCGGCGGCTGCGAATTGGCCATGCTGTGCGACTTCATTATTGCGGCCGACAACGCGCGCTTTGGACAACCAGAGATCAAACTGGGCGTGATACCCGGCGCCGGCGGCACGCAGCGCTTGCCGCGCGCCGTAGGCAAGGCCAAGGCCATGGATATGGCGCTGACCGGTCGCATGATGGACGCTACTGAAGCCGAGCGCGCCGGCCTGGTTAGCCGGGTGGTGCCCTTAGAAAAATTAATGGAGGAAACGCTGGCCGCCGCCCTGACGATTTGTGCTTATTCCCAACTGGCGACGCGCGCCGCCAAGGAATCCGTCAACCGCGCATTTGAAAGCGGCCTTACCGACGGCGTGCATTTTGAGCGCCGCCTTTTCCATGCCTTGTTTGCCACTGCTGATCAAAAAGAAGGAATGGACGCCTTTGTCAATAAGCGCAAGCCTGTGTTCACCCATCGCTAGCGGTGGCCCGAGCAGTTTGCGTTTTAAGCGCCTACTAAGCTACCGGTTCTTCATACCGTATGGATATCACTGACGGCAGGGCAGTGATGCCGAAGATGCTGGCGCGGAGGCCGGCTAGGTTGCCCAATACCCTAGGCATTACCGGCTTATGGCTATAATTTCCGCCTTCGGTGATATAGCTCAGTTGGTTAGAGCGCAGCATTCATAATGCTGATGTCGGTGGTTCAAATCCACCTATCACCACCACATTACGGGT
>CANJXV010000211.1 GCA_947478935.1 Comamonadaceae bacterium | reverse complement strand
GCCGAACTGGCGCGGGAATGCCAGCTCGACGCCGGCGCCATGACGCGAATGCTGGACCGGCTAGAGGCCAAAGGCCTGTGCAGCCGAAACCGCTCGGAGCGTGACCGCCGCCTGGTACATATCTCCCTGACCGACAGCGGCCAGCGCGCCGCACAAACGCTGCCCGGCGTGCTCAGCGCGGTGCTGAACCAGCATTTAGCAGGGATAAGCGCGGACGAATTTGCAACCCTAAAAACTCTTTTACAAAAAATGCTGAGCAACGGACAGGCCTTGCAGGCCCAATCCGGGCCGCTGCCGCCCAGCAACCGCGAGGCCCAGCCTTGAACCGACCATGACACCTCTGTTTTTTACTCCTTCGACCGTGCCGCGTGCAAGGGCGGCCCAACCCACTACCAACCCCGTATTCGCCGCGCTGTCCAGCCCCAGGCAAGCAGCACGGCTGGCCCTGCTCTGCGCCAGCGTGTTGCTCAGCGCCTGCGCCGATTTTTCGGGCATTGCGCCTATGGCGCGCGCCCTCCTGCCCGAAAGCTTAGGCCTGCGCGCCGTGCCCCTGCCCGTCGCCGCAAGCCACGCACCCGCAGGTGGAGCCAGCGCAGCGGCGGCAAGCAAGGAAAACAACTTTGACCAAAACTGGTGGCGCAGCTTCCAGGACCCGCGGCTAGATGCATTGGTGATCCAGGCTTTGGAAAACCACCCGTCCCTCAAGGCCGCGCAGACCCGCATCGCACGCGCCCAAGCGGTGATCCAAGCCCAAGGGGCCAATGACAAGGTGCAGTCCCTGGCCAGTCTGGACGCCACCCAGCAACGTTTTAGCGCGGTCGGCATGTACCCGCCGCCGCTGGCCGGAGGCGTGTACCAAACCGCTAATGTGCAGATGAACCTGTCCTATGAATGGGATTTGTTTGGCAAAAACCGTGCGGCGCTGGACACTGCGATTGGGGCTTCGCAAGCGGCTATTGCCGATGCACAACAAGCGCGCTTGCTGCTGTCCACACAAGTGACCCGCACTTATCTGGGTATGGTGCGCTTGCAGGCGCAGCGGGCTTTACAGCAGCAATACCTAGCGCAGCGCGTTCAGGCCAATGCCATTGGCAAAGCGCGCAAAGACGCGGGTCTGGACAGCGACTATGAGTTCCTGACCGTCACCACCAGCATGGCTGAAATCCGACAGCAAATTGAAGCACTGGGCGAGCAAATTGCCCTTGCGCGCAATGCTCTGGCCGCTCTCACTGGCAAGGCCCGCCTGGACTTAGAGGTGCCCGATGACGCGATGGCTGCGCTGCGCGCCAGTCCGGTGCAAGACAGCGTGCCCCTAGATTTATTAGGGCGCCGGCCTGACATCGTGGCGGCGCGCTGGCGAGTCGAAGCGGCGAGTGCCGACATGGCCTACGCCAAAACTTTGTTCTATCCCAATATCAATCTGACGGCTTTTGTGGGCCTCAACAGCGTGGGCTGGGGCAATATCACCCACGCCGGCAGCGAGCAATGGGGCCTGGGCCCGGCCTTGCGCCTGCCCGTGTTTGAGACCGGTCGCCTGCGCGCTAATTTGCATGGCAAATCCGCCGACCTCGATGGCGCTATCGAAAGCTACAATGCAATGGTGTTGGAGGCGGTGCGCGATGTGAGCGAGCAACTAAGCAGCTTGCAAGGCATTGCTAAACAACAGCGCGAGCAGCAACTGGCCCAGGCCAATGCGCAGGCTTTGCTGCAAATTGCAGAGCAGCGTTTTGTGGCAGGGCTGGTGACCCGCTCGGCGGTGCTCAATGCGCAAAGCGCAGTGGTGCCACACCAACGCCAGGCCATTGAATTGCAAGCACGCGCCCTGGACGTGCAAGCCCAGCTTTTGCGCGCGCTTGGCGGCGGCTACGGCAGCACCAACACCGTCGGCACCGCAAGCGCTGCATCGAACACCACCCCCTGATTTTTCTAAAGACACGTTGTATGAGCCAAGCTAACACGCCCTCCCCCTCGTCTGCCCCATCCGGCAATCCTGCGCCTATACAAACCACACCCGCGGCCCCAAGCGCGGGGCCTGCGGCCTACCCGGCGGCATCCCAAGCTGCGGGCGGCGCAAGCGCAAGTGCGCATCCATCACCTGCTGTAAGCCCCGGCGCGCCGCACGGGGCTGCGCCCACAGCACCCTCGGGCGGCGGTCGGCAAAAAGCCTTGACCGTCGTAGGCCTGATCGTGTTGGCCGGACTGAGTTATGGCGGCTACGAGTGGTATGCAGGGCGCAACCAGGAGTCCACCGACAACGCCTATGTGCAAGGCAATGTGATTCAAATCACGCCGCAAATCGGCGGCACGGTCACCGCCATCCTGGCTGACGACACCGACTTTGTGAAAGCCGGTCAGCCGCTGGTAAAACTCGACGCTGCCGACGCCAAAATGACGCTGGACCTGGCTGAAGCCAACCTAGCCCAATCAGTGCGCCAAGTGCGCAACCTATACGCAAATAACACCACACTCGAAGCGCAAATCACCGTGCGCGATAGCGACATCGGCAAAGCGCAAAATGAAATCGACCGCTTGCGCGATGACCTGGCGCGACGCCAGTCACTGGTGGGTATTGGTGCCGTATCCGCCGAGGAAATTTCACATGTGCAAGCGCAGATAACGCAAGCGCAAAACGCCCTGGCTTCGGCCAAGGCCGCCAGTTTGGCAGCGCGCGACCAGCTACTAAGCGCACGCACCCTGACGGACAACACGCAGGTTCAAAACCATCCCAGCGTAGTGGCAGCTGCCGCCAAAGTGCGCGAGGCATTTTTGACGCTGCACCGCGCCACCCTGCCCGCGCCGGTGGATGGCTACATCGCCAAACGCACGGTACAACTGGGTCAGCGCATTGCACCGGGCACGCCTTTGATGTCGGTGGTAGCACTGGGCGCGCCCTGGGTGGATGCCAATTTCAAGGAAGTGCAGTTGCGCACCATACGCATCGGCCAACCGGCCACGCTAACAGCCGATGTCTATGGCAAAAAAGTGGAGTACCAAGGCACGGTGGTCGGCATGGGCGCGGGCACGGGCGCGGCCTTCTCGCTGCTGCCTGCGCAAAACGCGACGGGCAACTGGATCAAGGTGGTGCAACGCGTGCCGGTACGCATTGCGCTGGACCCGGCGCAGGTCAGCGCACACCCACTGCGCATTGGCCTGTCGATGGAAGTGACGGTCGATGTGAAATCGCAAGACGGTAAATCGCTGGCCGAGGGCGGGCAAGCGGCCTCTTCGGTGCAAACCGAAGTCTATGAATTGCTCGACGGCCAAGCGACTGCCGAAATTCAACGCGTGATTGCCAACAACATGGGCGGAGGCAAAGCAGCGCCTGTGCCTGCTGGCAAGTCCTAAGCGCGCCATGGCTTCTGCCCCGCCGCCTTTTGCCAACGCGCCGCTAAGCGGCGCCGCCCGCGTATGGGGCACGATTGCGTTGTCTGCCGCGACGTTTATGAACGTGCTGGACTCGTCGATTGCCAATGTATCTCTGCCCGCGATTGCCGGCGATTTGGGTGTCAGCCCCAACCAGGGCGCCTGGGTAGTTACCAGTTTTGGCGTTGCCAATGCGATTGCCGTGCCCCTCACCGGCTGGTTGTCGCAGCGCTTTGGGCAGGTGCGTTTGTTTACCTTGAGCGTCTTGCTGTTTGTGCTGGCCTCATGGTTGTGCGGCTTGGCGCCCAATATGCCGACGCTGATTGCGATGCGTGCATTCCAAGGCTTTGTCGCCGGGCCCATGATGCCGCTGGCGCAAACTTTGTTGCTCTCTAGCTACCCACCAGCATTGGCCGGTATCGCCATGGCGATGTGGGCTATGACCACGCTCGTGGCGCCAGTGATGGGTCCATTACTCGGTGGTTGGATTACCGACAACGCGCATTGGGGATGGATTTTTTATATCAATATTCCGGTCGGCGTGGCGGCGGCATTTATTACGTGGGCGATTTACAAAAAGCGTGAATCGCACCGGCAAAAACTGCCTATCGATACCGTGGGCCTGACGCTGCTAGTGCTGGCTGTGGGCGCTTTGCAAATCATGCTCGATAGGGGCAAAGAAGTCGATTGGTTTCATTCCAGCGAAATTATTGCGCTTGGTTTGGTGGCATCCATCTGCGGCGCATTTTTTATCGCTTGGGAACTGACGGACAAACACCCGGTAGTGGACTTGCGCCTGCTCAAAATGCGAAATTTCCGCTGGGCCTCGATTTGCCTGGCGATTGCCTATAGCTTGTTTATCGGCAACTTGGTGCTATTCCCACTATGGCTACAGCAGTTCATGGGCTATACCTCGACGCAGGCGGGCATGATGCTGGCACCCGTGGGCATATTTGCCATATTGCTCTCACCCATCGTGGGAAAAAATGTACAGCGCTTTGACCCGCGCAAACTTGCGACGTTTTCGTTTGTGATGTTCTCTATCGTGTTGTGGATGCGCTCGCAATTTAGTACGCAGGCCGACTTCATGACCATCATGATGCCCACCATCATCCAAGGCATTGCGGTCGCGTTTTTCTTTATTCCGCTTTCCACTTTGACGCTCAACGGCATTGCACCGGCCCACATGCCATCGGCCTCAGGCCTGTCCAACTTCATGCGAATTTTGGGCGGCTCGTTTGGCACCTCGGTCACGATTACTTTGTGGCAAGACCGCACGGCTATGCACCACGCCGAACTGGCCGAAATGGTCAACCGTGGCAGCCAGGCCACGACCAGCGCGATCAGCAATTTTGCAGCTGCCGGTATGAGCCAAGAGCAAGGCCTGGCCAGCATCAACCGGCTGATCGACCAGCAGGCTGCGACCATGGCAGCGGATGATATTTTCATGGCGTAGGAGCTCATCTTTTTATTACTGATCCCGATTATTTGGCTAGCCAAACCAATGCAACCACCGCCGCAAGGCGTGCCATCGGTCAAAGCGCCCACCGATGC
>CANJXV010000210.1 GCA_947478935.1 Comamonadaceae bacterium | reverse complement strand
GCCCGTCGCCAAACTGATGATGTTGGAGCCGCCCGAGCCAAAGTTAGTACCCAGAACGCCCACCGTGCCATCGCCCGCCTTGCCCAAAGCACCCTGCCACTGCACGCCAAAGTCGGCGGCTTTGTCGGAACTGACTTCGGCGATCAGGCTTTCGATAAACACCTGCGCGCGGCGTCCGTCCAGCATGTCGATCACTTCACGCAACTGGCGGTATTGCGGGTCCGGCGCAGTGATGATGAGCGAGTTGGTCGCCACATCGGCCTGCACCTGCCCGCCGGTGGTGGTGGCAGCAGGGGTCGCCGCCTGCCCAGGCGCGCCGCCCGCAGCGGCTAATGGTTGCGCACCGGTGCTGCCAGCCCCCATCGCCGCGCGCAATGTGGCGGCGAGCTTGGTGGCATCGGCATTTTTCAAGCTGACGACCCGCAAAATACCCGCCTCACCGTTGCCTTGGTTGGAGGCACGGTCCAGCTTTTCTACCAACGATTTAATTTGCGCCATGCGCGCGCCGTTGGCCGCACGCACCAGCAGCGAATTGCTGCGCGCCTCGGCGATCACCGTGGTCTTAAAACCACCATCGGGTAAGCCACCAGGCGCCGCGCCGGGTGTGCCACCGGATTCGAGCAAGCGCGCCACCAAGGGCGCCAAATCCACCGCGATGGCGTTCTTCAGTTCTATCACTTCTACATCCGTGGCATTGCTGACATCAAGCGCGGCGATGATGCGTGCGATACGCCGCAAATTGTCCGCGTAGTCGGTAATCACCAGCGAGTTGTTGACCGGGTTGGCGTTGATGGTGTTGTTGGGGCTGATCAGCGGGCGCAGTATGGTGACCAAGTTATTTGCGGACTCAAAGTTGAGTTTGAAAATCTGCGTAGTAATTTGTGCGCCGGGTGCCCCTTTGGGTGCGCTTTCGTTGGTTTCTACCGCCGCACTTTGTAACTTGGCATCAGCCTCGGGCACGACTTTGAACAAGCCCGCGGACTCCACCATGGTAAAGCCCTGCATGCGCAAGCTGGTAAGGAATTGCGCCATCGCCACTTGCGGGCTGACCGATTTTTCGCTGACCAAAGTGATCTGGCCCTTAACACGCGGATCGACCACCACGTTCATACCTGAAATCACGCCCATGGTGCGGGCTACGGCCTCGATGTCGGCGGCATTGAAATTGAGGGTGATGTGGTCGCCACGTTTGTACACCGGGTCCGCCTTGCCAGCGGCGGAAGCTGCGGGCGCCGGCGCTGCCGATTGCGCCTGTGCCGTTGCCAGACAAGCCCAGCACAGCAGCAGGCCAATGGCCGATAAAAAACTCGACGTTTTGAAATGTGCAAAAGCTGTCATGAAATTTCAACCCAATTTGATGATCGAGCGCGCACCTCTGCGCTGCCCGATGATGTTCAGGAGATTGGCCAAGGCCTCCTCCCGGTCGGGCGCGGCACTGGCCTCGCCCTGAAAACGCCATCTGCCGCCGGTCCATTGGCCGCTGCCTTGAAGTTGCAAACCGCCTTGCAGCGTGCTCAACTCCAACTGCGAAGACGGCCCCTCCTGCAAACGCAACCGGTAGCTACCCATAGGCCGCAAAGTGGATAAACGCGAGGCCATGTCCAGCGCGTCAATTTGCAAAGCGCCCTGCCAGGACCAGCGCCCCGCAGCCCATTGCAACACAAAGGCAGTGGTTTGCAAGAGCAACTGGCCTTGTGGGCGGATGGTATTCCAGGGAGTGCCCAGCCCCGCCAGCCACTGCGCGGACCAGTGCGACTGGCGATCGGCTACCTGCAGGCGCGCACCGCTCCAGGACGGCAGGATGTGGACCTGCAAACCGTCGGGGGTGCAACAGTCGGCGCGCAGCTCCAGGTCTAGTGCGCCTAGGGTCGGCAGCAAACGCCATTGCACCCGGCCCGGCAGCACACTGACATCGCTGCTTCCCTGCCCGCCGTGCAGACTGAGCTGGCCAGAGCCGGACCAAACCGTTCCTTGCGCATCGGAAAGGCGCAAGTGGCCTTCGGTGGCTTGGTCCACTTGCGCAGCCAGCCAGCGTGCCGGTGCGAATATCAGCAAAGCCAAACACAGGCCCACCAGACTTCCAATCGCCATCCAAACCCAAGGCGCACGGCTGCCCGCAGCAGCAGGAAAAGCGGAATGTGTGCTTACCATGACGCGCCAGACCGGTCAGGGCGAACCCGGCGCGGGCAATAACAACACCAGGCTGCCCGACCACAGACCGCCAACCTGACTCAGGTGCATTTCTAATGTGTGGGCTTGCGCCACGAGGCGCGCATGCTCCAGATAACGCGCCAGCGCTTCGGGCCGGGCGTCTTTGAAGCTGATCGTGGCGCGCTCGGCGAGCACCGCCAAGCGCGCATTTTTTTCCAGACCGCTTAATTCGTTTTGCAAAACCACTTTGGCATCCACCAGTGCGCCGGGTGCCTTGGCGCGCAAGGCCTGCACCTGTTCCTGCAATTGCAAAACCTGCTCGTATTGCGCACGCACCACCGGCGCTTGGGTGCGCGCCGCCTTCAAGCCGACCCAAGCCGGGCGCAGGGCGATAAACCACAAAGCCGCTAGCAACACCACACTGACTGCTATTCGCACCAAAGTTTGCTCGCGCGCGCTTGCTTGCGACCAGCGTGCTTGCCAGGCATTGCGCAGGGACTGCATCATGGCGCGCCCCTTGCGCGCATGGACAGCGCATCGCCCTGGGCTTGTAACTGGTAGCCGCGTGCCTGCATGGCGCGGGTCAGGTCTGCCATGGCAGTGCTAGACAGTTGCAGGCCCTCCATCTTGAGTTCCCCGCTTTGGTAGTGCACCGCAGTGGGGACCGCCGGAAAGTTGGCCGTCTGCATCAACGTGCTGAGCATTACCTCCGCGTCATCTTGCGCTAACTGGCCGCTGCGCTGGCGCAATTGATTGACTTCGCGCTGCATTTGCAAGGGCGCATCGACAACGGCTTGCACCTTAGGAAAGGTGCTGGTGAAAGCCGCTTGCATAGCGCGGCGCTCTTGGTTGACCATCGCTTGGCTCTGATAGGCGTACAAATTGAGACCCATCACGTGCACCAGCAGCAAAGCCCACAAACCCCAGCGCACCGGGCGCCAGCGTGGCGTGCTGGAAAACTGTTGCAAGCCTTGCGCGAAGTGCCTAAAACTGCGCCCACCGCGCGAGGTCACAATGCCAAACTGCGCCAAGTCCCAGTCGCCCTGACTGGCCAGTAAAGCGCGTTGTGCGCTGGTTTGTAAAAACAGTGGGCGGTTCAGCAGTGCTTCGGCCTGCGCCGCTACGGCAGGCTCGGCCCACACCGGCACATCCTCGGCAGGTTTGATGGCGGCCAACGCTGCCGCCTGCAAAGGCCAGCGCGTCAGGCCGGCGGCGCTGTGGTATATCCACTGTGGGCCTTGGGGGCTGTCCAAAGCATAGAGTTGGGCCGGAGCGCCGGCGCCAGCGCCCAAAGCGGGCGGCGCCAGTTCAGGCACGAGCGCCGAGATGTCGAAACCAGCTTGCTCGACTTGGCGTACACAGTCGAGCAACCAGACTTTGTCACACGCTGCCAGCCAGACCGGGCCCTGGGCGGGCAAGGGTTGTTGCAGAGCCAAATGCAAATCGGCCACATCATCTAGCAATTGGTCTTCCACCAGGCCTTCGAGTACGGCACGTAAGCGAGCAGACCGGGCTGCGCCGGGAGGTAATTGCACTTGATGCCAGGAAACCATTTCCACTGGCAGCACCAGCACCACCTGTGTGACCTGGGCCGCGCGGGCGCTGGCCGGTAGCAGCGACCAAGGCGCGCTGGACTGCGTGTCCAAGGCGCTACCGTCGCGGCTGATCACATAGTCAAGCTGGGTAGCGGACTTGAGTGCTTGCGCGGGCAGGGTAATGATCAAATTGGCCATGGATTCAATTGCTGCATGGATTGTAGGCGGCAGGCCTTTGCAGGCGGGGGCTTGCGCATACTAGGGCCTAGGGGGCAACGGTGGTGCGCCGGTTGCGGTTACGGCCATCGATTCCAGGCCGGGCGCAGATACGACCGTGCGCTCGCGGCGCAGGATGCGCACCTGCTGCCCGTCACGCTGCGTGAGCGCGATCAGATGCACCGGTTGGCCGTCCAACTCCAGCGTGCCGCGCAATTCAAAAAACCGGGATTGCGTGGCCAAGGCTTGGGTGTCGAGCAGCTTGGCGGAAAGGCCTGCGGCTTGCGCAAAATCGTCCAATGTCTCCCAGGGTTTGTTGCTGCGTTTTTGCAGCAGTTGTTGGGCCGAGGCAGCGTCTAAGCCGGTAATGGCGGCGCGCAGCACGATGTCGGACGCGGTGTTGAGGTTGACTTTGGTGGTCTCGGGAAGCATGGTCACATAGGGACGCAGCTGGGCAATCGTGCTGCCGCTCACTCCCAGCCAGGTCAATTGGTGGACATTTTGGGGCACGAGAGGCGCCTGCACGGCCACGCCCGCCGGCGCATTGGCGGCCTGCTCTGCGCTGAGCAGGCCGGTGAGTAGCAATGTCAACTCTTGGCTGGGCAGGTTCAGGATGGCGAACAGACGGGCAAACTGCGCCGCGGTCGGGGCATGGACCTTGCCGTTCGCAATCAGGTTGCGTAAGTTCAAGCGCGATTGCAAATCCAACATTTGGCCCGATAGCAGCGCGCTGCCGGCCTGCTCGGCCAGGATGGCGTCGCTACGGTCCACCGCCAAAAAGGTGGAGAGGCGGGCTGCTTCCAGCGGCATGGACCAAGGCTCGGTCAGATTGTCCGAGCCACCTTTGCGGCCGTCTTCGGACAGTACGAGGCGCGCCCAATCCAACGCGCCTTGCAAAATCCAGCCAGACTGGGCGCGGCTGCGCTCAGCGCTCTCGATTTCGATGGCGCGCCACTGCTGCCACAGCGCGGCCGAGGCCAGGGTCGCCACCAGCACTACGGTAAGCATGGCCATCAAAATCGCAGCGCCACTTTGG
>CANJXV010000209.1 GCA_947478935.1 Comamonadaceae bacterium | reverse complement strand
AATTTGGTATGGTGGATCGTATGGGCGCGCATGTGTGCGCCCGTGTGGGTGCGCGCCCGTGCGTGCGCGAGGAAATGGATTGTAGTCATATGAAAAACGATATTGCAGGCAAGACTTTGGTCATTGCGGAAAAGCCCTCGGTTGCGCAAGACATCGTGCGCGCGCTCACCAGCAGCGCGGGCAAATTTGAAAAGCACGACGAGTATTTTGAAAACGAAAGCTATGTCGTCTCCAGCGCCGTGGGCCACTTGGTGGAGATTCAAGCGCCCGAGGCCTATGACGTCAAACGCGGCAAATGGAGTTTTGCGCATTTGCCCGTCATCCCCCCGCATTTTGATTTGAAGCCGGTGGACAAAACCAAGACACGCCTCAACGCGGTGGTCAAACTGGCCAAGCGCAAAGACGTGGGCCAACTGATTAATGCTTGCGACGCCGGGCGCGAAGGGGAACTCATCTTCCGCTTGATTGAGCAATACGCAGGTGGCGCCAAGCCTTTGGGCAAGCCGGTCAGCCGCTTGTGGCTGCAATCGATGACGCCGCAAGCCATACGCGACGGCTTTGCCCATTTACGCACCAACGCTCAAATGCAGCCCTTGGCAGACGCCGCGCGCTGCCGCTCCGAGGCCGACTGGCTGGTAGGCATTAACGGCACACGCGCGATGACGGCTTTTAATTCACGCGATGGGGGATTTTTCCTAACGACCGTGGGCCGGGTACAAACGCCAACGCTGTCGGTGGTAGTGGAGCGCGAAGAGCAAATCCGCAAATTTATCAGCCGCGACTATTTTGAAATCCATGCCGAGTTCGCCGCGCAAGCGGGCATCTATCCGGCCAAATGGTTTGACCCGGCACATAAAAAAGACGCGGACGACGCCGAGAAAAAAGAAGACCGGCTGTGGTCACAGACACAGGCGCAGACGATTGCCGATGCGGTGCGCGGCCAAGCCGCTAGCGTGCAAGAAGAAAGCAAACCCAGCAACAAAAGCAGTCCTGGTCTGTTTGACCTGACCACTTTGCAGCGCGAAGCCAATGGGCGCTTTGGCTTTTCCGCCAAAACCACGCTCGCGCTGGCGCAAAGCCTGTACGAACGGCACAAAGCCCTCACCTACCCGCGCACCGACTCACGCCATCTGCCCGAAGACTACCTGCCCACGGTCAATGACACCATGGCCATGATCGCAAAAAGCAGCATGGGCCACCTGGCCCCGTTTGCGCGTACCGCTATCGCCAAGCACTACATCAAACCAAGCAAAAAAGTGTTTGATAACAGCAAGGTGAGCGACCACTTTGCCATCATCCCGACCCTGGAAGCACCCAGCGGCTTGTCTGACGCCGAGCAAAAGCTCTATGACTTCGTGGTCCGTCGCTTTATTGCGGTGTTTTACCCGGCGGCGGAATACCAGGTCACAACGCGTATCAGCACCGTGACACTGGGCGACCAAAGCCACCTGTTCAAAACCACGGGCAAGGTGCTGGTCGAGCCCGGTTGGCTGGCGATTTACGGCAAGGAAGCGGCCGCCGAAGTCGATGACGCCAAAGACGGCGACAAAGGCCAAAATTTGGTGCCGGTGCAGCCTGGCGAAAAAGTACGCACCGACAGCGCCGAGGCCAAGGGCCTGAAAACCCGGCCCCCAGCGCGCTACACCGAAGCCACGCTGCTAGGCGCTATGGAAGGCGCAGGTAAAACGGTAGAGGACGAAGAATTCAGCGAAGCCATGCGCGAAAAAGGTCTAGGCACTCCGGCTACGCGCTCGTCCATTATTGAAGGCTTGCTCAACGAAAAATACATGCTGCGCGAAGGCCGCGAGCTGATTCCTACAGCCAAGGCCTTCCAGCTCATGACGCTTTTGCGCGGCCTGGGTGTGGAGGAATTGTCTAAAGCGGAACTGACCGGCGAATGGGAATACAAACTGTCGCTGATGGAGCAGGGCAAAATGGGGCGCGAGGCCTTTATGGCCGAGATCGCCACCATGACCGAGCGCATGGTCAAAAAAGCCAAAGAGTACGACCGCGACACCATTCCGGGCGACTACGCCACCTTGCAAAGCGCTTGCCCCAACTGCGGCGGCATCGTCAAGGAAAACTACCGCCGCTACGCCTGTACCGGCAAGACCGGCAGCGAAGACGGTTGTGGATTTTCGTTTGGCAAAACACCGGCAGGTCGCACGTTTGAGCTGGCCGAAGTAGAGCAGTTTTTGCGCGAGAAAAAAATCGGCCCACTCGATGGCTTTCGCTCCAAAGCGGGTTGGCCTTTCACCTCGGAGATCGTGCTCAAGTTTGACGACGACAGCAAAAACTTCAAACTCGAATTTGACTTCGGCGACGACAAAGCAGGGCAAGAGTCCGGCGAGTTGGCCGACTTCGGCGCGCAAGAGCCGCTGGGCGGCTGCCCCAAGTGCGGCGCCCAAACCGGTGGCCTGGTGTTTGAGCACGGCAAAAACTATGTCTGTGACCATGCGGTAGCCAGCCTAGTGCAAACTGTTCCCAGTTGCGACTTCAAAAGCGGCCAGATCATCTTGCAACAACCCATTGCGCGCGAGCAAATGAGTAAGCTGCTGACCACCGGTAAAACCGATTTACTGGACAAATTTGTCAGTATGCGCACCCGCCGCGCCTTTAAAGCCATGCTGGCCTGGGATGCGGAGGCAGGCAAAGTGAATTTTGAATTTGCACCCAGCAAATTCCCGCCCCGCCCGGGTGCCGTAGCCAAAGCCGCTGCGGCGCGCAGTCGCGCAGTGGCGGCATCGCCTGCGGCCAAAGCGGCGGCCAAGAAAGCCGCAGGTGCCGCTAAGAAAAACCCGGCAGCCAAGAAAACTACAGCAGCCAAAGCCGTGAAACCCAAAGCGCCGCGCAAAGCCAGCACTGCCGCAGGCAAAGCGCCCAGCGCAGCGCTGGCAGCCGTCATCGGCAGTGACGCGGTGTCGCGGCCCGAAGTGGTGAAGAAACTGTGGGACTACATCAAAGCCCAGGGCCTGCAAGACCCCAAGGACAAGCGCACCATCCTGGCCGACGCCAAACTGCAAGCCGTGTTTGGCAAACCCAGCATCAATATGTTTGAGCTGGCGGGCATTGTTGGCAAGCACCTGGGTTGAAAGCCACCCGTCAAGCAACACTGCTAAGCTCTAAGCCAAGCAGCAGGTTGGAAACCCGCAGCAGCGGCCCTTAGCAGGCCAGCGCTGCGGCGCTTGCGAAGCCACTATGAACTTCTCCGAAATAGACGACGACTCCGAACACAGCACGCACACACCGGCGCAACGCGCGGCCGCCGCTGCGCGCAGCACCTGGGTGAGCGTGGTGGTCAATGTCGTTCTCTCCAGCGTTCAAATCGTGGTCGGTATCGCTGCCAAGTCCCAAGGTTTGGTGGCGGATGGCATCCATTCGCTCTCGGATTTGGTTGCCGACTTTGTCGTTCTGATCGCTGGTCGCCACAGCCAGAAAGACGCCGACGAAGACCATCCTTACGGCCACCAGCGTTTTGAAAACGCAGCCTCACTCGCGTTGGGCCTTTTGCTGTTGGGCGTGGGCGTGGGCATGGTGTGGTCGGCAGTGGGTAAATTGCAAACCCCCGAATCCATTCCTACGGCGCATGTGGCGGCGTTGTGGGTGGCGCTGGCGGCGCTGGTGTCAAAAGAAATGTTATTTCGCTACATGCTGCGCGTGGCCAAGCGCGTCAAGTCCGGCATGCTGGTGGCCAATGCGTGGCATGCGCGCTCGGATGCGGCCTCCAGCCTGGTAGTGGCGCTGGGCCTGGTGGGTAACCTGATGGGCTACCCGCTGCTCGATCCGATTGCAGCGCTCATCGTGGGCCTGATGGTCGCGAAAATGGGCTGGGGCTTTGGCTGGGACGCTTTGCACGACCTGATGGACCGCGCGGTGGACGAAAGCGAAGTCGAGGCCATCCGCCAAACCCTGATGAAGACGCCCGGTGTGGCCGGTGTGCATGACGTGCGCACCCGCAAGATGGGCGACATGGTGGTGGCCGACGCACATATCGAAGTCAATGCCCTGCTCACCGTGGAAGAAGGCCACAACATTGCCGTGGCAGCGCGCCAAGCGGTGATGCAGCGCCACCGCGTACTCAATCTCATGACCCATGTGGACCCCGCGCACCGCCATGACGGTGACCACGAGCTCGCTCCACCCCCTTAGCTTTCAAAACACAGAACAGGCCACCGATGCATCGAACAATTTTTGATACACCGGTGGTTAACACCCTATTACGTGTCATTTCGATAAGTTTTTTGAAAGCCACGGGCTGGAAAATTGTGGGCGAACTGCCGCCTCATGCACGTAAAAGCGTCTTAATCGCCGCGCCTCACACCAGTAACTGGGATTTGCCTTATATGTTGATGGTGGGCTTCGCAATGGGCCTGAATATTTACTGGATGGGCAAAGTGCAGATTTTCCGCTTCCCCTTTGGCCCACTGATGCGCTGGCTGGGCGGCATTGCGGTGCAGCGCGAAAACGCGAACAACCTGGTGGCGGCCTCGGCAGAGGCCCTGAAATCAGCAAACGGGCCAGTGCAACTGGTAGTGCCGCCTGAGGGCACGCGCAGCAAAGTGCGCTATTGGAAAACCGGCTTTTATTACATCGCCTTAGGCGCACAAGTGCCCATCGTGATGTCGTTTTTGGACTACGGCAACAAGGTCAGTGGCTTGGGCCCGACATTTGAGCCCTCCGGCGACATTGAGGCCGATATGGTTCACATCAAGGCTTTTTACGCGCCCTTTAAGGGCAAAAACCCGGACCAGTTTTAGTCCGGCCCACCCTGCTGGAATGCGCAGGGAATCAGCCAGACCCACTGGGCTGCGATGTGCCAGCCATGCCTTCACGACACGCTTAATGCGACGCGTTGTGCGTGCTGTTCAAAATTTTGTCGGTATAGGCAATCGCCAACGCGCTGAGCAAAAAGGTCACATGAATAATGGTTTGCCACATCAGCACTTTGGTGTCGTAGTT
>CANJXV010000208.1 GCA_947478935.1 Comamonadaceae bacterium | reverse complement strand
GAGCCGCGCAGCTTTTTCGCACCCATGAGCTTTGGTAACTGCGGCTACTCGCTACCCACCATGATCGGTGCCAAAGCCGCCGCGATGGACCGTCCTGCCGTGGCCTATGCCGGTGACGGCGCTTGGGGCATGAGCATGTCCGAACTGATGACCGCTGTGCGCCACGATATTCCGGTCACCGCCGTGGTCTTTCATAACCGCCAATGGGGCGCCGAGAAGAAAAACCAGGTGGACTTTTACAACCGCCGCTTTGTAGCGGGCGAACTCGAAAGCGAAAGCTTTGCGGGCATCGCGATTGCCATGGGCGCAGAAGGTATCGTGGTGGACAAACTGGAAGACGTGGGACCGGCTTTCAAGCGCGCCATCGACATGCAAATGAAAGAAGGTAAAACTTGCGTGATTGAAATCATGTGCACCCGCGAATTGGGCGATCCTTTCCGCCGTGATGCGCTGTCTAAGCCGGTGCGCTTTTTGGATAAGTACAAGGACTACGTCTAAAGCGCGCGGTAGCCATCACAGGTCGCAGTATGGATAGCACGCATCCGCGACTGCAAACGCTGATGGCCCGCGCCAGGGCGCAGGCCGGCAACAGCCCGCAGACCCTAGGCCTGGTTTATCCCTGCGACGCGCTGGCGCTGGACGCGGCACGGCGCATCCAAGACAGCGGCATGGCGCGCCCGGTGCTGATTGGCCCAGCTTCGCTGATTGCTGCTGCCGCAGATGCGGCGCAAGTGGATGTGCGCGATTTCGAGATGATCGACAGCGGCAACGCTGCGCCGGACGCGGCCTTGCGTGCCTGCGCGCTGGCGCGCAGTGGCGATGTGCGCGCCTTGATGAAAGGCTCGCTGCATACCGACGAATTGATGGCTGCGGTGGTGAGCAAAGAGGCCGGTTTGCGTGGCAGCAGCCGTATCAGCCACGCTTTTGTGTTTGATCTGCCGCGATACCACAAGCTATTAGCGTTGGCCGATTGCGTGGTCAATATTGCGCCGGACCTGAAAACCAAAAAAGATATTTTGGGCAATGCAGTGACTTTGCTGCAGACGCTGGGTATTGCCCAGCCCAAGGTCGGCATCGTGGCCGCAGTAGAGGTAGTGAACCCGTCAATTCCTGCCACGCTAGATGCCCAGGCTTTGGTGGAGATGGCGCGTGCCGGTGCCTGGCCGGGCGCTATCGTCGAAGGCCCGTTTGGTTTTGACAATGCGTTCTCTGCTGAGGCTGCGCGCATTAAAAAAATCGAATCCCAGGTAGCCGGTGATGCGGACCTCTTCATCATGCCGGATCTGAACGCCGGCAATATGCTGTACAAAAGTTTTAACTATGTAGGCGGCGGCGATTGCGCTGGTCTGGTGCTCGGTGCGCGTGTGCCAATAGTGCTGACCTCGCGCGCGGATTCGCTGCAATCGCGTATGGCCTCGGTAGCCTTGGCGGTGCTCGCTGCCGCGCCCGGCTAGCATGGTCAACACTGCATTTGGCCGCAACAAACCCGATAACAAAAATACCAAGAGACAAGCACCATGTTTAAATTTTTGTCCTCCGAGCCCTTGCACCAGCCGCTGCAAGCGCCCACGCCGGTCGATGAGACCACCATCAAATGCACCACCTGCTATATGTGCGCCTGCCGCTGCGGCATACGCGTGCATTTGCGCGACGGCGAAGACGGGCCCGAAGTGCGCTATATCGACGGCAACCCCAACCATCCGCTCAACCAAGGCGTGATTTGTGCCAAAGGTGCTTCGGGCATCATGAAGCAGAAGTCCCCCGCGCGCCTCACGCAGCCGCTCTTGCGCAAAGCCGGTAGCGAACGCGGTGCTGCGGAGTTTGAAGCCATCAGCTGGGAGCGCGCCTACGAGTTATTGACCGCGCGTTTGGCGCACATTCGCGCCACCGATCCGAAAAAATTTGCGCTTTTTACAGGGCGCGATCAGATGCAGGCGCTCACCGGTTTGTTCGCGCGCCAGTTCGGTACGCCCAACTACGCAGCGCACGGCGGCTTTTGCTCGGTGAATATGGCCGCAGGCATGATTTACAGCATTGGCGGCAGCTTCTGGGAATTCGGCGGCCCGGACCTGGAGCGCGCCAAAGTCTTTGTGATGATTGGCACAGCCGAAGACCACCACAGCAATCCCATGAAGATTGCGATCTCCAAATTCAAGCGCGAGGGCGGACGCTTTA
This sequence comes from Comamonadaceae bacterium, assembly GCA_947478935.1. Taxonomy (GTDB): domain Bacteria; phylum Pseudomonadota; class Gammaproteobacteria; order Burkholderiales; family Burkholderiaceae_C; genus Allorhodoferax. The sequence continues at coordinate 2,796 of CANJXV010000208.1, read as the reverse complement.
TCTCGATCAACCCGGTGCGTACCGGCTACTCGGCCATTGCGGACGAATGGATTCCTATCAAGCCCGGCACCGATGGCGCGCTCTTGATGGCGCTCTTGCATGAACTGATTCGCACCGACACGCTGGACCACGCCTTCCTAAAGCGCTTTACCAACGCGCCGCAACTGGTGGTGTTAGACGAAGGCGCGCGCGAAGGCCTGTTTGCCTTTGACCCCAACCCGGAAAAAGGCCCGCCCGGTGATGGTCGTAACCCACACAACAAGCTGGTGTTTGACAAGGCCAGCGGCACCGTACTGAACGCCTACCCCGAAGGCATTGCCGAGGGTTGCGACCCGGCATTGGAAGGCCACTACACCTTGGCCGACGGCACACGTGTGGCACCCTCGTTTCAGTTACTGCGCGATCGTGTGGCTAGCTGTACGCCGCAGTGGGCATCAAGCATCACTGGTATTGCAGCAGAGCGCATCGTTGCATTGGCGCACGAGATGGGTCACGCAGCCTTGAAGCAAGCGTTTGAATTGCCTATCCCCTGGACCGACGCCTGGGGCAAGCTGCACCCGACCACGCAGGCACGGCCCCTGGCTTTTCATGCGATGCGTGGCCTGGCGGCGCACTCCAATGGCTTTCAGACGGTGCGCGCTTTGGCGGTGCTGATGAGCGTGCTGGGCACCATCGACGCGCCCGGCGGCTTTAGGCACAAAGCGCCCTACCCGCGCCATATCGTGCCCAATTACCGGGCCTTTAATTCACCGGAGATGATTCAACCCAACACGCCGCTCAACGCTGCGCCGCTGGGCTTTCCGGCGCACCCTGATGAGCTGGCCATTAACCCGGACGGCTCGCCCATCCGCATTGACCATGCGTTTTCGTGGGAGCATCCACTGTCCGCGCACGGCATGATGCACAACGTGATTACCAATGCCACGCGTGGCGACCCTTACCGCATCGACACCTTGCTCATGTTCATGGCCAATATGGCCTGGAACAGCACCATGAACACGATGGCGATCCGCGAGATGCTCAACCGCAAAGACGAGGCCGGCGAATTCATGATTCCCTTCGTCGTAGTGTGTGATGCCTTCCAAAGCGAGACCGTGGCCTTTGCTGATTTGGTGCTGCCTGACACCACGTATTTGGAACGCCATGATGTGATGGGTATGTTGGACCGCCCTATTTCCGAATTCGACGGGCCGGTCGATTCGGTGCGCGTGCCCGTGGTCAAACCGCTGGGGCAATGCAAACCCTTTCAGGAAGTGTTGATCGAGTTGGCAGGTCGTTTGAAGTTTCCCGCCTTCACCACACCCGAGGGCACGCGCAAATTCAGTGGCTATCCAGACTTTGTAGTGAACTTTCAGCCGCAACCGGGCATCGGTTTTTTGATGGGCTGGCGCGGCAAAAACGGCGATGAACATTTACGTGGCGAACCCAACCCCAAGCAGTGGGAAGCCTACGAACAAAACAACTGCGTTTTTCAGTACCACATGCCAAAGAGCATGCATTTCATGCGCAATTGGAACCGCGAGTATCTGGACTTTGCCAAAGAAAAAGGCTGGCGTCAAAAAAACGATCCCGTTCAATTGGCGATTTATTCCGACACCTTGCAATCCTTCCGCTTAGCCGCACAAGGCAAGACGCCAGGCCGCCAGCCGCCCGAGCATTTACGCGAACGCATAGACACCTATTTCGACCCCCTGCCCTTTTGGTATGCGCCGCTGGAAGACGCCTCCACCGACCTGGGCAGCTACCCGCTCAACGCCATCACCCAGCGGCCTATGGCCATGTACCACTCTTGGGATTCGCAAAACGCGTGGCTACGCCAAATCCACAGCCATAACTACCTTAACGTCAATCCGCGCACCGCGCTGGCCGCCGGCATAGCCGATGGCGGTTGGGCCTGGGTTGAAAGCCAATGGGGAAAAGTGCGCTGCATGGTGCGCCACAGTGAGGCGGTAGAGCCGGGCACGGTGTGGACCTGGAACGCGATTGGAAAGGCCGATGGCGCATGGCAACTGGCGCCCGGCTCCGATGAAGCGCGCAAAGGCTTTTTACTCAACCACCTTATCTCCGAAGAACTGCCCATGGGCGGCACGCCCAGCGGCACGATCAGCAACTCGGACCCGATAACCGGCCAGGCCGGTTGGTACGACGTGCGGGTACGCATACGTCCGACTTCGCCCGACGAGGCGGGCGAGACTTTTCCGCAGATGGACAGCATGCCCAGCGCGCCAGGCGTGGTGGGCAAAGCGGCGCAGGTACTGCGCTATTTCGCAGGAGGCAAAAAATCATGATCCAGTGGCTGAAAGATATTTTGCAATCGCCCTTGGCCGAAGGCGCGGGTGGCGTGGCGCAAGACACATCACCTCCGGTGCGAGTGCGTGCGCGCCAAGGTGAAACCTTGGCCAAACAACTGGCTTTGGTGATTGACCTGAATGTGTGCGTGGGCTGCCAGGCCTGTGTCACATCTTGCAAGCAGTGGAACACTTCGGGCAGCGCCGGGCCGTTGGCCGATTTGAACGCCTATGGCGCCAACCCCACGGGCACGTTTTTCAACCGTGTGCAAACCTACGAGGCAGGGGAATTCCCCGGTACGGACACCATCCACTTTCCTAAAAGCTGCCTGCATTGCGAAGACCCGCCTTGCGTGCCGGTTTGCCCCACAGGCGCAAGCTACAAGCGGCTTGAGGACGGCATCGTGCTGGTGGATTACGACAAATGCATTGGCTGCAAATACTGCGCCTGGGCTTGCCCCTATGGCGCGCGCGAATTGGATGAAGAGCGGCAAGTCATGACTAAGTG
>CANJXV010000207.1 GCA_947478935.1 Comamonadaceae bacterium | reverse complement strand
TGGGAGGTCTTAGTAATTAAATCGTTCCTGGGCTCGGTGTCGAGTCCGGATCAGGTCGCGCGCGATCTCCAAAATCGTGAGTGTGGCAAGGCCCAAAAAGTCAAACTTCACCAGGCCAATGGCCTCGACATCGTCTTTGTCAAACTGGCTAACTGCCGATTCGCTACCCGGTTGCTGGTAGAGCGGGCAAAAATCTGTGAGTTTGCCCGGCGCAATCAGTACGCCCCCGGCATGCATGCCGACGTTGCGCGTCAAGCCTTCGAGCTTGCGTGCCAGTTCCAGCAAGGTCTTGACGTCCTCTTCCTGCGCTTCACGCTGCGCCAGCAAGGGCTCGGCTTCGCTGGCATATACGGTTTTGTCGTCTTTTTTACGATCAGCCGCGGGCGGCGGCAATTGCAGTGTCACCGAGGTGCCGGGCTTGTTCGGAATGAGCTTACTGATGCCATCGCAAAAGTTGTAGCCCAGATCCAGCACGCGCCCGACATCGCGAATCGCGGCGCGCGCGGCCATAGTGCCGAAAGTGACGATCTGACTAACCGCCGCTTTGCCGTATTTTTCTTTAACGTAATCAATCACCCGATCGCGGTTGGTCTGGCAAAAGTCAATGTCAAAGTCGGGCATGGATACCCGCTCAGGATTGAGAAAACGCTCGAATAGCAAGTTGTAACGCAGCGGATCTAGGTCGGTAATTTTGAGCGAATACGCCACCAGCGACCCCGCGCCCGAGCCACGTCCCGGCCCGACCGGGCAACCATTGCTTTTCGCCCAGTTGATGAAATCACCCACAATCAAAAAATAGCCCGGAAAGCCCATGGTGATAATGGTTTGCAGCTCAAACTCCAGCCGCTCCAGGTAGCGCGGCATCTGTTGCGCGCGCAGGGCCTCATCCGGGTACAGATGCTGCATGCGCTCCTGCAAGCCAGTGTGCGAGGCATGGCGGAAGTAGTCCTCCGGGCTCATACGCGCGCCGTCCACCAGAGGGGTGGGGAAATCGGGCAATTGCGGCTTGCCCAACACCAAACTTAAGTTACAACGCTTGGCGATTTCCAGCGTATTGGCCAGCGCCGACGGGATGTCGGCAAACAGTGCCTGCATTTGGGCGGCGGATTTGAAATACTGCTCGCGCGTAAAGCGGCGCACCCGGCGTGGGTTGCTGAGCAACTCGCCATCCGAAATACACACACGCGCCTCATGCGCTTCAAAATCATCGGCATGCGCAAACTGAACTGGGTGCGTGGCCACCACCGGCAAATGCATGCGCGCCGCCAATTGCGTAGCCGCCAGCACATGGGCTTCATCCTCCGTGCGACCGGCGCGTTGTAACTCCAAATAAAAGCGGTACGGAAACAGGCTGGACAGCTGCAAAGCGCAATCATGGGCACGAACTTGATCGCCTTGACTAAGTGCCTGGCCGACCGGTCCGGCCCGCGCGCCACACAGACAGAGCAAACCGGCGTTCAACTCCTGCAACCACTCTTTGCGCACCACCACTTGCGCCTTGCCGGCGTTTTGCGTGTGGGCACGCGCCAGCAATTCGGACAGATTCAAATAGCCCTGCGCGTTTTGCACTAGCAAAACCATGCGCGAGCTCAAAGCAGGATCGGCAGCAAAGCCCTCGACCAGCACCTCGGCACCGATCAGTGGTTTGACGCCCTGGGCGCGGCAGGCACGGTAAAACTTGACAGTCGCGAACAGATTGTTCAGGTCGGCGATGGCTAGCGCGGGTTGGCCGTCAGCCGCGGCCAATTGCGCCACCTCATCGACCCGGGTGGTGCCGTCCACGATGGAAAATTCGGTGTGCAAGCGCAAGTGAACAAACATGGATGCATTGTAGGTAGCGGCGTTACCCTAGGCATAGGCTGAAACGTCGCGAATACGCGGCACACCTTTAAGGGAGCCAGCCCGCAATCTCTCCTGGCTATAATCGTGGGCTTTGTTGCTTACGCTGTCCCACGGGCAGGCCGCTTGGCAGCAACGGGTTACCGCCACCCGGATTTTGGCGAGGTGAGGTTTGGTTGGGCTGACTTGTCAGGCATAGCCGGGCCGTTTCAAAATATCGGAGTGTCCTTATGGCACGCGTATGTGAAGTCACGGGCAAAGGCCCCATGGTGGGAAACAATGTTTCTCACGCCAACAACAAAACCAAGCGCCGTTTTCTGCCCAACCTGCAGTACCGCCGTTTCTGGGTTGAATCTGAAAACCGCTGGGTGCGTATGCGTATATCAAACGCCGGTCTGCGCCTGATCGACAAAAACGGCATTGACGCCGTGCTCGCTGACCTGCGCGCACGCGGCCAGGCATAAGGAGAGCACCATGGCAAGTAAAGGCGGACGCGAAAAAATCAAACTCGAATCTACAGCGGGCACCGGTCACTTCTATACGACCAGCAAAAACAAGAAAACCATGCCCGAGAAAATGCTGATCAAGAAATTTGATCCCAAAGCTCGTAAGCATGTGGACTACAAAGAAACCAAGTTGAAGTAATACTTCAAACCGGCCCCCAACAAAAAGCCCGCTTTCGCGGGCTTTTTGTTGGGGGCAAAGGTGAATTCAATATTCAGCGAGCGCAGACGGGACAGGCGCCAAAAGCGCCCGACCACCCGATCAGGCCAGTTGCGTGGAACGCAGCTTGTATGAGAACTCGCGCAACGTGACAATACCGCTGTCTTCGGCCCGGTGGCACCAGGCGGCCAAATCCGAAGTAAGTTGCTCGCGAGAAACGGCGGTGTTGAGCCACATTTGGCGCAATTCCTCGCGCATGGTGACCATTTTGTCCAGGACAGGCGAAGCGGCGCGGGCAAGGGCAAGCTGCGGAATCGCGGCCGCCGGGATTTTTTCGGCATCGCGGTGCGCCCACAATTTGGCCGCTTTGATGGCTGCCGTATCCGCGCTGCGGGCCTTCATCGCCGCGAGTTCCTCGCGCACAGTGGCCTGCATTTGCTTGGCAAAACCAGCCATGATTTCATAGCGGTTGGCAATCAGAGCCTCCAAGGTTTTTTCGTCAGCCACCGGACGCACATCGCCATAAGCCGCTTTGGGAGGCGTTTTCTTCACATGGGCCAAGCCGGCGAACTGCAGTATTGAGATGTACATCCAGCCGATATCAAACTCATAGGGCTTGACCGAGAGCTTGGCAGAGGTGGGATAGGTGTGGTGGTTGTTATGCAATTCCTCGCCGGCGATGATGATGCCCCAGGGAGAAATATTGGTGCTGGCGTCAGGCGACTCGAAGTTGCGATAGCCCCAAAAGTGCGCAGCACCGTTGATGATGCCCGCTGCGGTAATCGGTGTCCAAGCCATTTGCACCGCCCACACCGTCAGGCCCAGGGCGCCGAAAAGGGTCAGGTTGATCACCAGCATCAAGCCCACGCCTTGCCAGGAGAAGCGCGTGTAGACATTGCGCTCCATCCAGTCATCCGGCGTGCCGTGGCCGTAGCGCGCCATGGTCTCTTTGTTTTTAGATTCGGCCCGGTACAACTCGGCACCTTGGAACAGGACTTTGCGGATGCCATACACCTGCGGACTGTGTGGATCGTCCGGCTGCTCGCACTTAGCGTGGTGCTTGCGGTGTATCGCGGCCCACTCTTTGGTGACTTGGCCAGTGGTCAGCCACAGCCACAATCGGAAAAAATGCGCCACGGCGGGGTGCAGATCCAAAGCGCGGTGCGCTTGGTTCCGGTGTAAAAACACCGTGACACTAATCATGGTTATATGGGTCAGCGCCAGCGTAAAAAGAATAATTTGCCACCAGGCCAGATGCCAGGTGCCATGACCCAGCCACTCAAGAATGGCATTAAACATTGCCGAATCGGTCAAAAACATGGATCTGCGTCTTTCATAAATGGTGGCCGCGCCCAGAGGCCTATCGGCTTTTCACTTCCCTGTGCTTTGCCCATTGTAAAAAGGTCGAAGCGCTTTTGGGGTGGAAACGGGGCTATAGCACCGCAAATAACTTGAATCGGTACTCTACACCTGCACTGTTACGCTATTTTTTCTGCCAAACCGCCGCAAAAAAGCCATCCGTGGCATGCCGTTGCGGCCATAAGCGCAAGTATTGACCGCCGCCCGGGCCACCTGTGCACAAACTGGCGGCGTCAAGCACCTTGAGTCCGGTCAGGATATTGGCCGCGTCCAAAGGCTCAAAACCCGGGTTGGCGGCGCTAAAGGCTTGGGCAATGTCTTCGTTCTCCTGGGGTAACAAGCTGCAAGTGGCATACACCAGACGCCCGCCCGCTTTGAGCAAACGTGAGGCACTTTGCAAAATCGCCGCCTGCAAAACCGCCATTTCTTGCACCGACTGCGGGCTTTGGCGCCATTTCAAGTCCGGGTTGCGGCGCAGTGTGCCCAAGCCGGAGCAAGGCGCATCTACCAGCACGCGGTCGATCTTTCCCGACAAGCGCTTGACCCGGTCGTCGCGCTCGTGCGCAATTGCCGCCGGATGCACATTGGACAAACCGCTTCGCGCCATGCGGGGTTTGAAAGAGTCCAGCCGGTGCGCCGAGGTGTCAAACGCATACAGGCGGCCGGTGCTGCGCATGCAAGCCCCAATGGCCAGGGTCTTGCCACCGGCTCCCGCACAAAAATCCACCACCATTTCTCCGCGCTTGGCATCGAGCAGCATGGCCAGAATCTGCGAGCCTTCGTCCTGCACTTCAAAATCGCCGCGCAAAAACGCTTCATGCTTGTTGAGTGCGGGTTTGCCCGCAATGCGCAAGCCCCAAGGCGAATACGGCGTCGGCAGGGCTTTGATGCCTGAGGCAGCCAGAGCTTTTTGCACATCGGCGCGCTTGGCCTTGAAGTCGTTCACCCGCAAATCCAGGCCTGCGCCCTGATTCATTTGCGCTACCAAGGGCCAGAACTCATCGCCCAATTGGTCTTTGAGCGGCTGCACCAGCCACTCGGGCAGGTTGTGGCGGTGACGCTCCATTAAGTCATCCGGTTTGACTTTCTCGCAGGCATCCAACCAGTTTTTTTCTTGGTCGGT
>CANJXV010000206.1 GCA_947478935.1 Comamonadaceae bacterium | reverse complement strand
GGCAAGAGTTTGCCAGTTGTCCGGAAAGACGACAGGCAAAACCCCAGATTTCAGCCCTGCCACCCCTTATACGGAGAATCGCGATGCCCTGCACCACCCTAATACGGCGCCTGGCCCTGGCCCTGCCGGTGGCGACCCTGTGCGCCTGTTCCGTGATTCCGCCCCAACCGCTGGTACACAGCGAAGGCTTTAAGCCGGTCTATCCGGTAGTCGATTCCCAGCCCAAGCTGGCGACTGGCGCTATTTTTAACAGCAACCGAAGCGAAGCCTTTTTCGGCGTAGGGCGCAGCTTTGTGGTGGGTGACTTGGTATCGGTGCTACTGGCCGAGAACACCAGTGCCAACCGCTCGCAAAACGCGACCTTAAAGAAGACCGCAGGCGCCAAAGTCAGCTCCAAAGGACTGCTGAATATTTTCGGCGACCTCGGCCCGGAGTTTGGCAGCGCAATCAACCATGACGGTTCGGGTCAAGCTAACCAAGAGCAATCGCTAACAGGCTCGGTGACAGTATCCGTGATTGAAATCATGCCCAATGGCAACCTGGTGTTGCGCGGGGAAAAACAAGTTGCGCTGTCTGAAGGCAGCGAAGTAATTCAAGTATCGGGCGTAGTGCGCCCGGAAGATATTGCACCCAATAACACCGTGCTGTCGCGCCGCCTGGCCAACGCCCAGATCAGCTACCGCGGTATTGGCGACGAAGCTGCAGCCAGCCGCGCTGGCTGGGGCACCAGCGGCATTCTCAAGTTCCTGCCCTTTTAAGCAAGAACACTCAACCGGCGAACCACCATGCACACCTTTTTCCGACTCATTAGCCTGATGGCCTTGCTGTGGGCCGCCAGCTTTTCTACCGCCCATGCGGACCGTATCAAGGACTTGACCAGCATGGCCGCCATGCGCGGTAACCAGCTGATCGGCTACGGCCTGGTCGTAGGTTTGCAAGGCACCGGTGACAAAAAAGCGACTTTCACCAGCCAGAGCATGAAGACTCTGCTCAACCGCATGGGCCTAAACCAGGACAATGACATCGACAAATTTAGCAACGCCATTGCCAGCGGTAGCGACGAGCTGGCCAATGTGGCAGCGGTAATGATTACCGCAGACCTGCCTGGCATGTCCAAACCGGGCCAGCGTATCGACATCAATGTGTCCGCCATCGGCGCCGCTTCCAGCCTGCGCGGGGGCAACCTGCTGCTGACTAGCTTGCGCGGTGTGGATGGGCAAATTTATGCGCTCGCCCAAGGGGCGCTGACCTCCACCGGTATTGATGCCGGCGGTGCGGGCTCTAAGGTATCGATTGGCGTGACGACTTCAGCACGCATACCTGGCGGCGCTACGGTGGAGCGCTCGGTACCGAATTCGTTTGACAAGTCGGACAACGTGCTGCTGAACCTGCGCGAAAGTGACTTCACCACCGCCAACAGCATCATGCAGGCGATCAATACCAAGTTTGGCGCTGATGTGGCCAACGCGCTGGACGGCGTATCTATCGTGGTGCGCGCGCCCATGGATATCAGCCAGCGTGTTTCGTTTATGAGCATGATCGAAAACATTGACGTGCAGCCGGGCGAGCCGCCTGCCCGCGTCGTGGTTAACGCACGGACCGGCACCGTGGTGATCAGCCGCAATGTGAAAGTAACAGCCGCTGCAGTGACGCACGGCACGATTACGGTGTCGGTGGCCATGACCAATGAAGTATCTCAGCCCGGCGCGTTTTCTGGTGGTACGACCAAAGACGTGCAAAACGCCGAGATCAAAGTGGGCGAACCTAATAAGCCGATGTTCTTATTCCAGCCTGGTGTGGACCTGCGCCAGATCGTCGATGCGGTGAACCAGGTGGGCGCTACGCCCTCTGCACTGATTGCGATTTTGGAAGCACTCAAAAGCTCGGGCAGCCTGCGCGCCGAATTGCTGGTTATCTGATTCACAAACTTTACGACGACTGCCCTGCGCTATGGACCCGCTCACCAACGCTATGCCTCCAGCGGCTGCTGCCGTCACCGGAACCTATTTGGACTTTGGGGCCCTAGGCAAGCTCAGGGGTCAGGCGCACTCCGACGCTAAAGCTGCCACCCGCGAGACGGCGCAGCAGTTTGAGGCCATGTTTTTGCAGATGATGATGAAGACCATGCGCGATGCAATCCCAAAAAGCGGCATGAACGAATCACAGGCAGAAGAAACCTTTCAAGGCATGTTTGACAAAGAAGTCTCTTTGGCCATGGCCAAGCGCAACTCCCTAGGGCTGGCCGACATGCTGGTCAAGCACATGCCCGACCCCAACGCTACCCAGCCCAGCACCGCACAAATGCTGCAAGCACGACAGCCCCACGGCATGCCCTTGCAGGCGCCGCCCGCGAGCCCCATGGCCTTGCAGGCCGCTGCACCCACGCTGGCACCTTTACCCAAGGCGCCCGGCGCCATGTCCTTAACCGGCGTATCTGCGGCCTCGCCCTCGGGGATCGCGGTCACCAACAAGCAAGCCACTGACGGAGCCAAGCCATGACAGATATGGCCGGCATTGCCGGAAATGCGGTTTCGGTCTATCAGCAGGCCCTGACCACCGTCAGTAACAATATCGCCAACGTTTCGACGGATGGCTATTCGCGCCAGGACGTCTCCCTTTCCGCCTTGCCAGTAACCAAGTACGGCGCCGCATTCCTGGGCTCTGGTGTTGGATTGGACCGGATCAAACGTCAATACGACGCCTTTGTCGAATCCAATTTACGCAACACCACCAGCGACCTGGAGGCCCAAGGCCCGATGGTGAACTACGCCAACCGGGTGGTGGATGTGATGGGCAGTTCCACCATGGGCTTGAATACGGCCTTTGACGCATTTTTCGCATCGGCACGCAGTCTTTCCGGGGACCCAGGCTCTACCGTTCTGCGCAGCTGCTTTATCCGGGACTCCCAGGGCGTGGCCGACCGCTTTGGACAGTTATCGTCGCAGCTCGATTTGGTGCAGGAGCAGACACAGCAGGATTTGGACAGTTCGGTCAATCAGATCAATACACTGACCGATCAAATTGCCAAGGTCAATGTCCAATTGGCGAAGCAAAAACTGGAGGCTTCGCAGCCACCCGATTTGCTTGACCAGCGCGATTTATTGCTGAAACAACTATCCGTTTTTGCACGTATTAACACCCGCTTTGAACAAAGCGGCATTGTGACGGTCAGCGTAGGGCCCACTATCAATGCAGACGTATTGGTAGACAATCAAAAATCGTACATGATCGCGGCCAACTACGATTCGGCATCGACAGAAAAAGTAGCACTGATCTTAGACCCCTATGGGAAAGCCAGCACGCTGAGCAGGATCACCAGTGGATCGCTTTCAGGTATTTTGGCCTTCCGATCGCAAGTGCTCGGGAGCTCGCGCAATGCGCTAGATGGCCTTGCACAAACTTTTGCCAATGAAGTAAATGCCATCCACCAGCAGGGCGTTGACGGGTATGGCAACGCCGGACAGGCACTTTTTACTTTTGACCCGAATGCTGGCAGCGTCGCCGGCGGTATGCAGGTCACTCTTGATGATGTGCTCAAGGTCGCAGCGGGCGCCCAATTCCGGGTGGTCGAGGGGGCAATAAACCCCAGCGGAACCAACGCCAAGGTCGCCTACGACCTTAACCCTTTTGGCGCGCAAAGTGAAACCGTAGCGGGGCCCCCGGCACTGCAAAGCGTATTACTTAACAACGCCAGTGTGGGCATTGCACGGCCAATCAACGTCAGCTCAAGTCTAGGCGTAACCAGCGTCGCCACGGTGAACCTGGGCATGCAAGATGTTAGTTTGTATATGGACAATATGCAGCCTGGCCAGCAACTGCAAATATACACACGCGACGGCAGGCACGTGATAGGGTCAAGCGATATCAGTGCGCTAGCCGAGGACAACTTGCTCAAGCCGGAGAACGGCTTTGCGACAGGCGCCACACTGAGCGACGACTACCTGAATAAATCGGGCATGGCAGCCGACGGTGTGCAAGTGGTCGGTTACAAGGGCATGAATATTTTCTATGGGGCGCAGGCCACCGTACCGGCCGAACCCGTCTTAGACAGCAAAGATGCGGTGACCGGATACAACTATCTGCCAGCGGTGTTGAGCGGAGACCGTATCGCGACCCTCACGAAAAACAACATGCCGCCCCCGCCCAACGGGTTCTTCCCCGAAGGTTCGTTTACGCTCAATGGCTTCGTACTGAAGGATCTGATCCCACCAGACGACGGCTCGGCGATGCAATCATCGGCTGTTGCACAATGGATTAACCAAGGCACTGAGCGCACAGGGATAACTGCCAAATCAAGCAATGTGATTGTGATCAAACCACAAGACCTTCGGTTTGGTATGCCGCTTTATATTCAAGGACAAGCAGTACAAACCAAGAATACGGAATCGCCTGCTGCGCTGGCCAAAGCCATCAACCAAGCGAACGCAGGCGTGGAAGCCATCGTCAATTCGACAGGCGAATTGATTATCACGAACAATGTGAAGTCAAATGACATCAATTTGAATGTCAGCCAGTTGCCACTGAATACGGGTACCACTGGCCTGCCGCTTTTTATCAAGGACGGCAGCACATGGACGCAAATCCCGACCGAATCAGTCAGCACACCCGAAGAATTGGTTCTGGCAATCAATACGGCCAATGCCGGCGTCCAGGCGCGATTGAATGGTTTTGACCTAGTTATCAGCCGGACGGCAAGCCGCGCAGGTGAGGACATCAGTATTTCATCGGAGGCTAGCTACACCCCCCAAGGTAACTCGATGACGGCTTTGGGCATCCCGCCAAGAACCTTTAAAGTGGCTAACGCCGGCGACGACATCAGTATCTCGGCAACACGATCCAACAGCCCAGGGGTGACCTCGATTACCGCCTTGGGCATCAGCTCTACCACCTTCCATGGCAAAGTGGAATTAATCAAGCCTGCGATTGACGCAGTCACTATCGCCACCACAAGCATCAATCTGGGTACCGACCTGCGCGGAAACGTGAATGCCAACGG
>CANJXV010000205.1 GCA_947478935.1 Comamonadaceae bacterium | reverse complement strand
GGTTTACACCCAAGTTTCCTTCGACCAGGCCAACGCCTATTTTCAAACCCTGGGACTGGGGCCGCTGACTCGTCTGGAGGGCTGCGCCGGGGGCATTGAAAACACCAACTACTTTGCCGACACCGCGCAGGCGCGCTATGTGCTCACCTTGTTCGAGCGCCTAAGCCCCGAGCAATTGCCCTATTACCTGCGCTTGATGCGCCACCTGGCCCAGCACGGCATCCCCGTACCCGACCCGGCCGCTAACGCCCAAGGCCAATTGCTGCATAGCCTGCAAGGCCGACCCAGTTGCGTGGTAAGCCTGCTGACGGGCAAAAGCGAATTACAGCCGGGCACCGAGCACTGCGCGCAGGTGGGCGCCATGCTGGCGCGCATGCACCTGGCCGGGCGCAGCTTTGACATGCGGCAGCCCAATTTGCGCGGCCTGGACTGGTGGCAGCGCACCGTGCCCGAAGTACTGCCCTTTGTGTCACCTGAACAAAGCGCGCTCCTACAAAGCGAATTAGCCGCGCAGCAGGCCATGGCGCAGAGCGCGGAATATGCAGACTTGCCACGCGGCCCCATCCATGCCGACCTATTTCGCGACAACGTGATGTTTGCGCCCGACGCACATGGCCACGCCCAGCTGACAGGCTTTTTTGATTTTTACTTCGCCGGTAATGACGCCTGGGTGTTTGACATTGCCATCTGCCTGAACGACTGGTGTGTGGATACGGCCAATGGTGTGGCCGATGCAGCCCGCACCGATGCATTTATGCAGGCCTATACCAGCGTGCGGCCCCTGCAACCTTCAGAAGCGACCGTGTTTGCCAGCATGCTGCGTGCAGCTGCGCTGCGCTTTTGGCTCTCGCGTTTGTGGGACTTGCACCTGCCGCGCCAAGCCGCCATGCTCAAAGCCCACGACCCGGTCCCCTTTGAGCGCATACTGCGCCAGCGCATCGCCCACCCTCTTAGCTGGAGCGCGCCATCGGTCGCCACCAGCCCCACTACATGAAACTTCATATCGTTCCCGCCCGCCAAGGCATCCTCTGGGTCAAACTGGGCATGCGCACGTTTTTGCGCCAACCGCTGGCGCTGACAGGCCTGTTCTTTATTTTTATGGCGGTGATGTCGGTGCTCTCTATGGTGCCGATCATCGGTAATGTGCTGGCCCTGGCGCTTTTACCTGGCGCCACGCTGGGGCTGATGGTGGCAACACAAGAAGCGCTCAAAGGCCAATTCCCCATGCCCAGTGTGTTGCTTGCAGGTTTTCGAGCCGGGCGCGAACAGTTGCGCGCCATGATGATTTTGGGCGCACTCTATGCGTTGGGGTTTGTGGGCGTGCTGGGCTTGTCAGCGTTGGCTGACGGCGGCAAGTTCGCGCAAATGTATTTGTTTGGTGGCGCGGTGGGCAGCGAGGTCTTACAAGACCCTGCCTTTGAAGCGGCCACGATGGTGGCGCTGATTTTTTATATGCCTTTGTCACTTTTGTTTTGGTTCGCACCGGCACTGGTGTATTGGGACAATGTCAGCCCCATGAAAAGCCTATTTTTTAGCCTAATCGCGTGCATCCGAAATATCGGCGCCTTCACCGTCTATAGCTTGGTCTGGATGCTGGCCTTTATGGTCATCGGCCTGGGGGTGGTGTTGGTGGCAGGTTTGTCCGGTAGCGAAGAGGCCGTGGCTTTGGTGCTCTATCCCACGGCCATGGTGATGGCGGCCATGTTTTTCAGCTCGATTTACTTCACCTACGCGGACAGCTTCAGCATCCCCAGCGTGCACCTGGCATGAAGATGCCCTGCGCTGCGCTTTAGCTTAGACCCCGTGCACAATGGCGTGTGGTCTATCGAGCAAGCACCCTTTTGAGCATCGATTTCGCACCCTCGCCCTGGTTGGGCCGGGTGGGTATGTCCGCCTGTCCTGGCGCGGGTGGCGCTGTCGACAGCGCCGAGTCGGAGCGGCAACTGGCGTTGGATGTGGCGCAGATGGCTGCGCAGGACGTCAAGACCGTCGTGAGCTTGCTCGACACCAAGGAGCTGCAGCGTTTGGGCGCAAAGAATCTTCCGCACCATTTGGGTATACACGGCATTGCTTGGCAGCAGTTGCCGGTGGTGGACTTTGGTGTGCCCTCGTTGGCCGTGACCGCGAACTGGATTCGCCTTATCCCGAAACTCACGGACGCCCTCCAAGCCGGCAATATCTTGATCCATTGCGCCCATGGCAAGGGCCGCACGGGAACGCTGGCTGCAACGCTTTTCAAGGCCTGGGGCTGGAGCAGCGAGGCGGCAGTAGCGCAGGTGCGCCAATACCGTATTGGTGCCATAGAGACCCACAAACAAGAAGCCTATATTGAGGCTTTTGAACCTTGAATTTTTAAACTACTGTGTGGTGCACGCAGCGCCAAGCGATCCGGGCCTAGGCTCTTGCCACCTGATGCATCACATCGGCGTAATGCGATAGGGGCGGCGTAAGCTGTCCGGGCACCTTGGCCAAATCGTCATATCGTCGCAATCGCACCGCTTCGGCGTAAAAGGGTAGGGCTTCAAAGGCTAACACTTGCGCATCGTCAAAGCGTCCGCCTTGTAATTCCAGGCTGTGCTTAGAAGCCACAGACAGTGAATCCCAATACCCCGCGTCCACCGCACACAAATAGCGCTTGGCATCCACATGCAGTTTGATGGGCTCCAAGACTGCGTCATCAAACCGGCTGCGCAAAAACGGCAAGGCTACGAACTGGTGCAAATCGTCTTTGGTAGGCATGCCGTCTTGGTCGGGTACC
Source organism: Comamonadaceae bacterium (assembly GCA_947478935.1). Taxonomy (GTDB): domain Bacteria; phylum Pseudomonadota; class Gammaproteobacteria; order Burkholderiales; family Burkholderiaceae_C; genus Allorhodoferax. Next base: position 2,274 of record CANJXV010000205.1, on the reverse strand, counting down.
GCCGAGCGCTCGGCGCTCAGCATATGACCCAAGTCGTGTAACAACGCGGCTGCCACGGTCTGCGGCGTCTCGTTGGCCAACTCGGCCAAGTGCGCGCATTGCAGCGCATGGTCGAGCTGGCTAACCGCCTCTTGGCCATACCAGGTGGTGGCGCGGCTGCTCAATAGCTGCACGATATCTGGAATACTCAGCGACATACCTATTTCCTTGTGAACTTTTTACACATCAGAGAGCACGCGGGCCAATAATGGAGAAACGCAGGCGGGCACAACCTAAGTCGATCAGCGAGACTGTGCCCAAAATCAGCAAAATCACAAAGGACATTTCCTGCAACTCAAGCGTTCGAATTTGCTCCGACAAAATCAAGCCAATGCCGCCCGCGCCCACAATCCCGATGATGGAGGCGCTGCGCGTGTTGGACTCAAACGCGTACAGCACTTGGCTCAGCAGCACAGGCATAAGCTGCGGCAAGATACCGAAACGAACCGCCGCCAACGACGAGCCCCCGGTTGAAAGAACACCCTCGACCGGCTTATCGTCGGCCGCCTCAATCGCCTCAGAAAATAGTTTGCCAAAAATACCCAGGTCCGACATGAACAAGGCCAGCACGCCGGCAAATGGCCCCAGGCCGACCACGTTAATCCAGATCAGCGCCCAGATCAGAATGTCCACGCCGCGCAAGGTATCAAAACTGCGCCGGGCGAAAAACTTCACGACGCCGTTGATGGTGGTGTTGCGCGCAGCCAAAAAGCCCAGCGGAAAGGCCGCGGTGGCGGCCATGAGTGTGCCCAGCAGCGCGATGGCCAGCGTCTCCAGCATGGCATAAGCGTAAATGCCAGCGCGGTGCCAGCTCCCGGGGTCCGGCGGAATCATGCGCATAGCCATGGAACCCAGCTCGCCCAGGCCGCCTACGATGCGCTCGTACGACATGTCCAACCTGTGCACGCCAAAAGCAAACACCAATACGGCCAACAGTACAAACAGGAACGCAATGGCACGTCCTTGATACATCGCTTGGAAATGCTGAGGATAACGCGCGCGCAAGGCATCTTGCGCCTTGGTGTGAGCGGCGCTCATCCCGCGCGCTCCTCGCCCAACAGGCGGTGGCGTATGCGTTCCGTGACCGCGTCAATCAGCATCACCGTGGCGATGATCAACACTAGCAAAGCGCTCACGTCGGCGTAGTAAAACTTGCGAATCACTTCCAGCAGCGTCTGCCCAATGCCACCGGCACCGACAAAACCCAGCACGGCTGCGCCACGTACATTGATCTCAAAGCGCAACAAGGCATAGCTGGCAAAGTTGGAGGCCACTTGCGGCAGCACCGCAAAGCGCACCTTGTGCAGCCAGCTTCCGCCGGTGGCCAACACGCCGTCTACGGGTTTCATGTCCACGTTTTCGACGACTTCGGCAAACAACTTGCCCAGAGCGCCCGTGGTATGAATGGCCAGCGCCAAAATGCCGGGTAGCGGCCCCAGACTGAAGGCCACGACAAAAATCAGGGCGAATACGATCTCGGGCACGGTGCGCGAGAACTCCATCAAGCGCCGTGTCGCGAACACCACCCAGGTGTTGTGCGTCATATTTTTGCTGGCCAGAAAGCACAACACCAGCGCGGCGCTGGCACCCAGCAGTGTGCCCACATAGGCCATCAGCAAGGTCTCACCCATGAGGGCCAACCATTTTTTCCAGCCCCAAAACCACTCAGCCGGGTCGCTGATCACCCATTGCCCGTTCTCCAGGTGCGCGATGCGATAGAAGTAGCTGGTAAAACTTCCGATATTGTCCAGAAACTTGGAGGCCGATATCTCGGCGATCTGTCCTGCAAACAGGACGGACACGCCCAGCACCAGCAAACCCAGCAAGATGTGGCGGCGCTTGGCCGCCACCGCTTGCGCGTAGGCTTGGCTTCTGGTGCTTGGCGAATTCACGCTTGCTTACTTCTTACGCAGCTGGTCAACAAACGTGTTGAGTGCAACCACGGGCAGATAAGCCTCATGGGTGACGGTCTGGAAGGGCTCGTTTTTGCCGCCTGAGAGTTTTTCGAAGGCTGCCTTGTCTTTCTTGGGTGCGTCAAAGAAAGCTTGTTCGATCTTCTTTTTCAAGTCAGAGGGCAGGCTGTCCAGGTAGGCAACAGGCGAGTTCACGATTTGGTCCGACTTGTAGATGATGCGGAAGTCTTCGCGCTTGACCATGCCCTTGTCGGCCATGCGGATCATCTCGGAGTCGTTCTCATTGTTCCACCAGTTGGCGGCTACGTCGACTGTGCCTTGG
>CANJXV010000204.1 GCA_947478935.1 Comamonadaceae bacterium | reverse complement strand
TAGAGTCTTTTCAGACTTACAAGGACACCACGTTTTCCATGATGCGCGAGGCACAGCGCCGCGGCCACCAAATCGCCGCGTGCGAGCCGCGCCAGTTGCTCTGGCAGCAAGGTGGCACGGTGCAGGCGCAAACGCGGCGCATCACCCTGACCGCGCTGGCAGATCGTTGGTTTGAAGAACAGCCCGGCGCAATGCTGGCGCTGCATGGTTTTGACGCCGTCATCATGCGCAAAGATCCGCCTTTTGACAGCGAATACTTTTACGCTACGCACCTGCTGGAGCAGGCCGAGCGCGAAGGCGCAAAGGTATTTAACAAGCCGCGCGCCCTGCGTGACCACCCCGAGAAGCTGGCCATCATGGAGTTCCCGCAGCACATTGGCCCCACGCTGGTCACCCGCGACGCGCAAGCGGTGCGCGCCTTCCACGCCGAGCACCAGGACATCATCTTGAAGCCTTTGGATGGGATGGGCGGCATGGGCATCTTCCGCGTCAAGGCCGACGGCTTGAACCTGGGTAGCATCATCGAGACACTCAACCGCGAGGGCGCGCAAAGCCTGATGGTGCAAAAGTTTTTACCGGCAATTGCACAGGGCGATAAGCGCGTGTTGGTCATCGGCGGGGTACCTGTGCCCTTTTGCCTTGCGCGTATTCCGCAGGGCGGCGAGGTACGGGGCAACTTGGCGGCCGGTGGCTTGGGCGTGGCCCAGCCCTTGAACGATGCCGACCGTGCCATGGCCCAAGCCATGGGACCGACGCTGGCCGCGCGCGGTCTCTTGCTAGTAGGCCTGGACATCATCGGCACGCACCTGACCGAAATCAATGTGACCAGCCCGACCTGTTTTCAAGAGATCAGCGACCAGACCGGCTTTGACGTGCCGGCCATGTTTGTGGATGCGCTGGAGGCGGCAGTCGCGGCCTGAAGTAGGGCGGCGCCTTAGTCGCGCGGCTCGCTCCAGAGTTTGCCGCCGGTAGCCCAGTTGTCGGCTTTGATGTCAGTGATGATCACGTCCACCGAACCGGGCGAGCCGCCCAGTACTTCTACGCTGATGCGGGTAATTTCTTGCACCAGTTTTTTCTTTTGTTCCAGGGTGCGGCCTTCAATCATTTCTACGTGGTAGGTAGGCATGGGTTTCCTTTGCAATTACGTGCGGTTCTGGTCTTGGGGTTTTGGCCCCGGGTGCGAGGCGGCAGTTTAGACTGCGGTATGGTTTCCCTCAAGAAAAATTGCTTGTGCCGGCATTGATTAGTCAAGGCTTGCGCGCGCTGGGCCAGCACCCGCGCCATAGCGCGCTTTTAGCAGCTTTGGTGCTGCTGCATGCAGTGGTGGGTGGCTATATCGGCCTGTCGGTGGACGAGGCGCATTACCTTTTGTATGCCTACCACCCGGCGCTCAGTTATTTTGACCATCCGCCGCTGGTGGGCTGGGTGCAATTACCTTTGGTGGCAGTCGATGCGCCAGTGGTCTACTTACGTTTATTGCCCGGACTTTTTTGGCTGGGGACGGTACTGGCCGTCTACCGGCTGGCCGAGTACCTGCAAGGCAATCGCAATTTTGGACATGCAGGCGACGCCGGTTTGTGGGCGCTCGGTGCGCTGGCCGTAGCGCCCTTGTTGCATGTGCTGGGCATTGGCCTGGTGCCCGATACCTTGCTGATGTTTTTCACGGTATTGCTGATGGGCCAAACCCTGCGCCTGATGCAGCCTGACGCTCTCGCCTGCCGAGGCGACTGGCTACTGTGGGGCTGTCTGCTGGGGCTGGCGGGACTGAGCAAATACACCGCAATTTTCATGGCCTTGGCCTCTGGCCTGTGCATCTTGTCCGCTCAGGGTATGCGCGTCTTGCGTTCGCCTTGGGCCTGGTTGGCGGTGGTGCTGGCACTGCTCATGGTCTCGCCGGTGCTGGTGTGGAATGCGGCGCATGATTGGGTGTCTTTTCGCTACCAGGGGCAGCATGGCGCGGGTAGCGGTTGGCACCTGGCCGCGGTGGCGCGCTTTGGGCTTTTGCAGTTGCTGGCCTTCGGGCCTTTGCTGCTCTGGGGTTTGTGGGGGCATAGCAAGCAGGGTGCCCTGCGACTGTTTTTTGCTGTCCCTTGGCTGGTGCTGGCCTATTTGGCCGGTGGGGGTAGCAGCTTGCCGCATTGGACGGCACCGGCCTGGGTGGCGCTGGCGCCCTTTGCCGGCGTTGCGCTGGCGCGCTACCGCTATGGGCATGGCGACCCGAGCCGCCAGCGCATACGCGCCCGGGTCTTGGCCGCGCTGGTCACGCTGCAAAGCTTAAGTTGCGCCGCCTTGCTTTGGTTGATGCTGACCGCTGGCGCGCCGCTGTTTCCGCGGACGTGGGACAACACGGCGGTGGGTGCCAACCCCTTTGCCGAACTGTATGGCTGGGACCAGGCCGGTGCGCGCGCCATCAGCCTGGCGCAGGCGCAGGGCCTGAGCAGCGTGTCGGTACAAAACTGGACGCTGGCCAGCCGCCTGGGCTGGGTGGTACGGCCACTGCCGGTGCATGTGCTGGACGCAGGCTTTAGCCAGTTCTCTATCTGGGCTGGCGAATTGCCGGTAGGGGCTAGCACGGTGCTGGTGGACAACTCATTGTTGGCTTTTGAGACCCCGCTTGGGCCGCATGGCTTTGCCGATTGCCAGTTGCTCGATACCTTGGATGCCCGTCATGGCGGCGCACCGGTGGCGCGATTCCGGTTTTACGCCTGCCACGGCTGGGCGGGTGATCCGCAGCCCCGCAACCGGGAGCCCGGGCCATGATGGCGCGTTGGTGGCTGCCGCTGTTGTTGTTGTTGATCGCTGCGCCCTTGTGGCTGCATTGGTGGGAGCCGGGCTTGTTTCTGGCCATCAACCAGGCCTGCGCCAGCGTGCCCGCCGTGGCCTGGGCTGCTCTTTCTTTGGGTGGCAATGCCTGGGGCGTGCTGGCTTTGACATCGCCCTTGCTGGTGTTTGCGCCGCGTTTGATGTGGGCCTGGTTGTGCGCAGCGCCGGTGGCGGTGGTGATGGTGCGCATCGGCAAGGAATGGCTGTTCAGCCCGCGTCCGGCGGGGCTGATCGAGCATGCGCAAATCCGCATCGTGGGCGAGCCGATGGAATTTGCCTCTATGCCCTCGGGACATACGCTGACCGCTTTTGCCGTAGCCGGCAGTATTTATTTTGCGATGGATGCCGGACGGCGCCCGCGCTTTGTGTGGCTGTGGCTGCTGGCCTGCTTGGTGGGCCTATCGCGCATGGCGCTGGGCGCGCATTGGCCGGGGGATGTAGTGGTGGGCGCCTGCCTGGGCGCGTGGGCGGCGGCCATCGGGCACTTGCTTTGGGCCCGCTTAGGCCCGGACTGGTTCAAGCCACGTGGCTGGCGCATGCGTGCTTTGGCCGCACTGCTGGCGCTAACGCTCTACCAAATGCTGGATACGCCCCTAGATTACGATGAGAACCGCCAGCCGCAATATGTGCTGGCGCTGGTGGTAGCGCTGGCATTGCTGCGCTTTGCGCGCCAGCAGCGCAGGGAGGACTGAACTATGACTAAAAAATCGAACGAGGCCCCGCTGCGCGCAGGGCCGCAGGACGCAGCGCTGGCGCGTCGCTACAGCTTGGCGTTTGCCTTGTTGCTGGCCTTGGGCATGTTGCACTTTGCGCTACTGCCCGGTTTGCTGGGCGCTTGTCTGGGCTTTCTGGTGGCCAAAGCGTTGGTGCGCATCGGGCAGCGCTGGCGCTATGGCGCCAGCGGGGCTTTTGCGGCGGCGGTGGTCATCGTGTTGCCCCTGCTGGCCCTGGTGCTGGCCATGCTCAATGCCAAGTCGCTGGCCCTGGGCGCCATGGGCCAATACCAGGCTTTGCTGCAATTCCTGGCGCAAACCGTTTTGGAAATTCGCAAAAAAATACCGCCTGATTGGGCGCTGTACCTGCCCGAAGAATTGATGGACATGCAGCTTTGGCTGGCCGACATGCTCAAGTCCAAAGCCGGTGTTCTTGCCGGGGCGGGCACGCAGGCTTTGCACGGGCTCTTGCTGGTCTATGTGGGGCTGGTGGTTGGCGCCTTGATGGCGGCGGGCACGGTGGCGCCCAGCAGCGCGCCGCTGCGCTTGCAAATGCGCGAGCGCGGGCAGCTGTTTATCGCCGCTTTCGGCCAGGTGGTGGTGGCGCAGTTTTGGATTGCTATTTTCAACGCCAGTTGCACTGCGGCCCTGCTGCTGGTCGCCCTACCCCTGGCCGGGGCGCATGTGCCCTATGTTGGGCCGTTGGTGACGCTCACCTTTTTTTGCGGGCTCATTCCCATCGTCGGCAACCTGTTGTGCAACGCCATGCTGACCCTGGCAGGTTTGTCGGTGTCAGTCGGCGTCGGCATCGCTTGCCTGGTGTTTTTGGTGGTCATCCACAAGGCTGAGTACGCCATCAATGCCCGCATCCTGGGCAAACACACCAATACCGCGTCCTGGGAACTCTTGGCCGTGATGTTCATTGGCGAAGCGCTGTTCGGTCTGCCCGGCCTGGTGGCCGCGCCCTTGTATTACGGCTACGCCAAAAAGGAGTGGCAGGCCGGCGGCTGGATTTAAGGGCGCGGAGCCACGGTTTTTGGGTCGGTAAAGGCGCTTTCCTTCGCTTCGTCGCCGCCCGCCACCTTGAAAACCCCGGAAAAACCGCTATCATTAGCACTCGTCGGGGTTGAGTGCTAACAAAACCGCCCCACCTATCTGTTGCAGTCCCCTTTTTGTGTGAAGGCGGGCCGCCTGATTTTTTCAATAGTCGTTTCTAAACCTAGGAGATTCTTTATGAAACTGCGCCCATTGGCAGACCGCGTGATTGTTAAACGCGTCGAAAGCGAAACCAAAACCGCCTCTGGCATCGTCATCCCTGACAACGCCGCCGAGAAACCCGATCAAGGCGAAGTCCTGGCCGTAGGCCCTGGCAAGCGCAATGACAAAGGCGAGTTGGCCGCCCTGACCGTGAAGGTCGGCGACCGCGTCTTGTTTGGCAAGTACAGCGGCCAGACCGTCAAGGTCGACGGCGACGAGCTGCTGGTCATGAAAGAAGACGATTT
>CANJXV010000203.1 GCA_947478935.1 Comamonadaceae bacterium | reverse complement strand
GCACGGGGGTGAAGTCCTTGGTGTCCACTTGGTAGGTCACATTGGCCGAAACCACTTGCAGGCCCAAGGCTTTGGCGGCTGCGGCGCCACTGTCACGCTGGCTTAAGGGGTCGGACTCATTGGCGGCCACAAAAGCGATCTTCTTGATGCCTTTTTCCTTCATCAGGTGCTTGTAGATAGCGGGGCCAGACTGGTAGTTGGCGACCATGCCCAAGATGGCATTACTAGCAGGCTTGGTGTACAGCTCTTTAGGAAATGCGTAGGGGAAGTACATGATGCCGCGGCTCTCAGCCACGGGGCGCACGGCGGCGGCGCCATCATCAACGTTGGGGCCGACCACATAGTGGATGCCTTCTTGGGCCATTTTTTCCATACCTGCGATAGCACGCTTGGGGTCTTTTTGGTCGTCAAACGCGACGATTTGCACGTCGTAGGTTGTGCCGCCGATTTTTACGCCACCGGTTTCATTGATCCAGTCCGCGCGGGTTTCCATGGAGCGTTGGTTAGAGATACCCCAGCTGGCAGCCGGGCCGGAAGTAACACCGACAAAACCGATTTTCAGGACCGGGTTGGCGGCAAATGCAGCGCCACTGAAGGCTGCTGCGATGGTGGCGGACAGCAGGCTGACCGCTAGGAAATTACGCTTTTTCATGTACAAGACTCCTAGGGAGGGGATGGAAGAAGGAAGGAATTTTCCAAACCTGGCAGTCTTTGCGTCCCATCAGGTTGGTAGGCGCATCTTCTATCGTGTTAACAATCTTGTCAACATACTTTAGGATTTTTTGTGGGCTTATAAAAGCCCCTGTAAGATGTCCAAGGGCGCCGTTTTTGCGGCCTTGGCACGGGTTTTGAAAACCCTGTAAGCGATTTGTTTTCTCGCCTTTTTGCCAGGCCTGAGCGATTACTGATATTGGCTAAATCGCATTATTAACCTTTTTAAAACAAAGACTTAGAGGCACTATGCCCCCATTGTTGAGCCCCGAAGACGCACAGGAAGCCCAGATCGTAGAGCGTATTTACGAGGCGGTGATAGACCAGCGACTGGCGCCCGGTGCCAAGCTGTCCGAAGCCAGCCTGTGTACGGCTTTCGGCGTAGGCCGGATGCGCATCCGGCGCTGCCTTTTGATACTTTCCAGCCGCGAAGTGGTGGAGTTGCAGCCCAACCGCGGGGCCTATGTGGCGCAGCCCAGCGCGCAGCAGGCACGCGAGATTTTTGAGGCCCGCCTGGCCATCGAACCGTCCCTAGCCCGCCTGGCTGCCGAACGCGTCAAGCGCTCCGACGTCAAGACATTGCAGGCTTTGCTTCGCAAAGAGGCGCAGGCCCATAAGGCGAGTAACCGGCGCGAGGCGATCCGCTTGTCCGGCCAGTTTCATGTCGCGCTAGCCCAAGGGGCAGATAACGCGGTGATGCTGCGCATTGTCAAAGACTTGGTGACCCGCAGCTCGCTCATCATCGGTATGTATGGCGATCCGGGATTTACCAACTGCCGGGATGACGACCACATGGCGATTGTTGAGGCGCTGCTGGCTAAAGACGGCCTACAGGCCGAGCTGTTGATGAAGGCGCACTTAAGCCACATCACCGAGCACCTGGATTTGGAGCGCCAATTGGTGGCCCCGGCGGACCTGGTTTCGCTCTTCGGTGAGACGGCTCCGCTGCCGCGTGCGCGTGCCTAGTTGGTGTTGAGCCCGGACGCGGCGCGCAGTGCACCTTGGTCCCGGATAAAGAATTGGGCGGCGCCTCGTTTTAGGCGCGGCGGTCCACGTGCTGGCCTTTGGCCTTGACCTGTTGTGATTCCTGGCGATGTTCGACAGCCTTGGCCTCCACGACTTTGGGCGGCGGCTCATTGCGCGCTTTGGTCTCGATCTTGTCCATGGTGTCCGCGCGCGTTTGCGGCGGCGGGCGCGGCACGTAGTTGGAAGTACTCACATTGGATATTGGCATGCCTGTCTCCTGGTGTAGTGCGGGCCCTTTCGGCCCTTAATTGGTTTTGCCCAAATTGAGCACCGCATCGGCCACTTTGCCCGAGTCTTTTTCCAGCGCTAGCACGTCAGTGCCCACGCGTACAAACTGGTAGCCCGGATAGAAACTCAGTTTGGCCAGTAGCGGCTCAGGGATCGGGAAGGATTTGGCGCTGGAGGGCAGCGCCTCGCCAAATTTCCAGGCCACTGGGTTCTTCGTCTCGCAGCCCGCTGCTTTGCTGAAACTCAGGCCCTCCGGGCAGCTACCCGGCGAACTGTTTTCCATAAAGTAGTTGCGGATCATCTCGGTGCGCAATTTGCCGAAATAGTTCTTCATTTGCTTGCCGCGTTCAGGCGGGAATACCGGCTTGGCCTCCGAGTCCAAAGGCAATTTGCGGCTCAGGTCTTCGGGCTGCGGGCTGCTGGCCCCTAAAGAAATATTGATGTTTTGCGCAGCTGGAGCAGGTGCGCCACCCACGGGTGCGGCCGCGCCGCCACTGCCCACGGCCAGGGTAACGGTGCCGGGTGGCGGCGCACCCGCCGCCGCCGGTGCCGCCGGTGCGCTGCCCGCGCTGGTTTCTTCAGCGCCTTTTTTACTGCTGCCACCGGGCGAGGTGGCACCTTCGGATCCGTAAAGGTATTTCAGTGCCAGCGGGTCATTTTTCAGCTTGTTTTCAATAATCTGGTCAAACACACCGGCGATCTTGACGGTATTGGCCGAGCCCAGCCATTGCGGTCGGTTGCTGCTGAGCAGCAGGACCTGAGAGATAGAGCAGGAAGGGCCATTGGCTTTCAACCATTGCGCTGCCAAGTCGCCACGCTCTTGCGGGTCATGGGTGGTAAGGGCCATGGTGCGAAATTCGGCAATCGAGCAGGTGTACGGATTAACCACATTGGGGGCCACCGGCAAGGGGTTTTTCTTGGTGGTTTGCGCGGAAGCGCCGCATGCAAAAAAGAGTGACATCCCCAAGGTCGCCAGCAGGGGGCGGCTACGCGCAAAAAACCCCTCAATCGAAAGCAGATCCGGCAGGCGCATGGGTTCCTTTGAAAAGGTCGTCGATTTACCCTGGGAAGTCTAACTGAATAACACGAAATTAATGAAATAAGCGATTCCTTTACTTCCCTTGGATTACGCTGATTACACCTGGCGTCAGGGGGTCTGAGCGCGCTGCAGATACATTTGCTCGCGCCGCAAACTTAGGCCCTCGTCCCGGAAAAAGGGGCATCCTGCGCCAGCGGCAGTACTATCATGGTTCAACTAAAGGGGCCAGGTCAGGCCCCGCCGTTCAACGCAGGAGACAAACCATGCAAAGACGCCAACTCATCGCCACCACGGTGGCCAGCGCCGCTTTTCCTTCCCTGGTGTGGAGCCAGGCGCTGGAAAAGCCGCAACTCAGTATTGCCGTGGGCGGTAAAAACTTGTTTTACTACCTGCCGCTGACGATTGCCGAGCAACTGGGCTACTTCAAGGCCGAGGGCCTGGACCTCACGATTGTGGATTTTTCGGGCGGTGCGCGGGCATTGCAGGCGGTGGTGGGCGGTAGCGCGGATGTGGTGTCTGGGGCGTTTGAGCACACCGTCAATATGCATTTCAAAGGCCAGCCCATGCGCGCCTTTGTAGTGCAGGGCGCCGCGCCGCAAATTACCTTGGGCTACAACCCTAAGACCATGCCCAATTACAAATCGGTGGTCGATCTGAAGGGCAAAAAAATTGGCGTTACCGCGCCGGGCAGCTCGACCAATGTGGTGGTTAATTTTGTGCTGGCCAAAGCCGGGCTCAAGCCCAGCGATGTGAGCATCGTGGGCGTGGGCGCAGGCAATGGCGCGGTCGCTGCGATGCGCGCCGGCCAGGTCGATGCCATGAGCAACCTAGACCCGGTGTCAACGCTGCTCACCCGCTCGGGCGATATGAAAATCATCACCGACACGCGCAATATGGCCGAGGCCGAAAAAATATTCGGCGGTCCTATGCCCGGCGGCTGTTTATATTGCCCGCAAGCGTTTATCGACAAATACCCCAATACGGTTCAAGCGCTGGCCAATGCCATTGTGCGGGCGGATAAGTGGATACAACAGGCCGGGCCTAGCGACATCATCAAAGTCGTCCCAGAGAGCTATTTTTTGGGCGACCGCGCGGTCTATTTAGAAGCCTTTTTATCAGCCCAAAAAGCTTTATCGCCCGATGGCGTATTCCCTGCTAAAGCTCCCGACACGGCCTTCCGTGCTTTGGCCAGCGTCGATGAAAAACTAGCGGCTACCAAGCTGGATTTGAGCCTGGTCTATACCAACGACTTTGTGCGCAAAGCCAACGCCAAATACCCCAAAGGTTGAGTCCCGTGGCTGCTGCCATCGAACTGCGCTCGGTCGCTTGCACCTTCGTTAGCAAGGACGCGCCGGGCCAGCGCTACACCGCGGTGCAAAACGTATCGCTTACTGTGGGCGATGGCGAGTTTGTCAGCGTGGTCGGCCCCACCGGCTGCGGCAAAAGTACTTTGCTCAATGTCGCTGCAGGCTTGCTGCAGCCCAGCCAGGGCGAGGTGCGCGTGTTTGGCGAGGTTTTGCAAGGCTTGAACCGGCGCGCCGGTTATATGTTTCAGACCGACAGCCTGATGCCCTGGCGCAGTGCCCGCGACAACGTGCTGGCGGGTTTGCAGTTTCGCGGCCTGCCCTTGACAGAGGCGCAAGCCCAGGCGGATGACTGGCTGCGCCGCGTGGGCCTGGGCGGTTTTGGCGACCGTTATCCCCACCAATTGAGCGGCGGCATGCGCAAGCGCGCCAGCCTGGCGCAAACCCTGGTGATGGACCCGGACATCATCTTGATGGACGAACCTTTTTCGGCCCTGGATATCCAAACCCGCCAACTGATGGAAAACGAAGTCTTGGCGCTGTGGCAATCGCGTAAAAAAGCCGTGCTGTTTATCACCCACGACCTGGACGAAGCGATTGCCATGAGCGACCGGGTAGTGATCTTGAGCGCGGGCCCCGCCTCGCACCCGATCGGTGAATTCGTGATTGATTTACCGCGCCCGCGCGATGTGGCCGAAATCAAGATGACCCCCGAGTTTGCGCGTCTGCATAAAGCCATTTGGGCCGTGCTGCGCGATGAAGTGCTCAAGGGTTACCAGCAGCAATTGCAGGTGGCATAAATGGTGGTTTTTACCT
>CANJXV010000202.1 GCA_947478935.1 Comamonadaceae bacterium | reverse complement strand
GCAGCGGCCAGCGTGGCTTTGATGTGGCCGGGGCCGCATTCGGCTTGTTGGTCGTAGGCCCAGTCCCAGGGCGCGCCCATTTCTAGGCTGATGGCACGGGCCATTTCTTCGTAGCGGCGCTCAAACACGGCCTGTAATTTTTCTAAGAGTGCGGTGCGATGCGCCAGCGTGGTTTGGCTAAAGCTGTCAAAGCTGTGGCGCGCAGCCATGACGGCGCGGTTCACATCTTCCTGGCTGCCCATCATCACCTGGCCGACTATGGATTCGTCGCCGGGGCTCACTGCTGCGTGCACGGTGTGCGCGCCGGCAGGTTCCACCCATTGGCCGTTGATATAAAAATTGCAATGCGTACTCATAAAAAAACCTTCGTGAATTATTCAGCGACCAGCTCGGTCGGGTAGCCAGGCGCGCGTAGCTCTAGGCCACAGGCCGCTTCGATCATGCGCACCACTTCGGGCGATTGGGCTTGGCTGCCGTACAGGCCGCGTGCACGCCTAAAAATTTGTTGCGCCATAGAGCCTAGCTCTAAGGGCACGCCGATTTTTTCGGCAATGCCATTGACCAGACCCAGGTCTTTGCAGGCCAAATCCATCGTGAATTTGACGTTATAGCTGCCAGATAACACCAGCTTGGACTCGGTCTCATGCACAAAGCTATTGCCCGAGCTGGCGCGGATCGCGCGGTAAGTGGCGTCTGGATCGACCCCGTATTTGGCGGGTAGCATCATGGCCTCGCCTGCTGCAATCAGGTGGATAAAGGCCAACATATTGGTCACCACTTTGACGACCGAGGCATTACCCATCTTGCCCATGTAAATGATCTCTCCGCCCATGGTGGACAGAATGTCTTGCACCCGGTCAAACGTGGATTGCTCGCCACCCACCAGCACCGTGATCTCGCCCGAGTTGGCCAAATGCACGCCACCGGTCACCGGGCATTCCAGCACGGTGATGCCTTTGGACTTGGCAACTTCGGAAAGGCGGAGAAGGTCTTCCATGTCGGTAGTGCTCATCTCAATCCAGGTACCGCCCGATTTCAGATTCTCAAACACGCCGCCTGCGCCTTCGACCACTTTGCGCGATACGGCAGGAGATGGCAAAACCGTAATAACGACATCCGCATCGCGGCAGGTGCCCGCCACATCGTCGGACCATTTAGCGCCACCGGCCAGCAAGCCTTTGGCCAGGTCTTTGTTGAGGTCGTTTACGACAACCGGATAGCCCGCTTTGACCAAGTTGTTGCACAGGCCTTCGCCCAAAGCGCCCAAGCCGATGAAGCCGATACGGAGTTTGTTGGCACTCATGAAAATGTCCTTCTGTGTGAGAGTGGGTTTTTAAAAAGGGTTTAACGGTTCACGTCGACCACCACGCGGCCGCGTGAGGTACCTGCCATGAAACCGGGGGCTTGCGCAGTCACTTCGCTCAAGGGCACGGTGCGCTGCATATGGGCTTGCGCATCGGTTGGGAATTCGATCGCTAGACGCTCCCAGGCGGCATTGCGTTTGTCCAGGGGGCACATCACCGAGTCCACGCCCCACAAGCGCACGCCGCGCAAAATAAAGGGCATCACCGTGGTGTCCAGCCCGAACCCACCGGCCAGGCCGCACGCGGCTACGGCGCCGCCGTAGTCGATTTCGCTGAGCATGCGCGCCAACACGGTGCCCCCTACTACATCGACTGCGCCTTGCCAGCGCTGGGTGCCCAGTGGCGCGGGTTTTTCTTTCCACTCGGGGCCGCCGATCACATCCACGGCGCCCAAGCCTTTAAGGTAATCGCGGTTTTCGTCCGGCCGCTGCGTCAGCGCCGTCACCTCATAGCCCCGGCGCGCCAGCAGGCTGATCGCCACGCTGCCCACGCCGCCATTGGCGCCAGACACCAAAATTTTGCCGCTTTTGACGCCTGCGTCTTCCAGGCCCATGACGCACAACATGGCCGTGAGGCCTGCGGTGCCAATAGCCATAGCGCTTTCGCTGCTCATGGAGGGCGGCAGGTGCACCAGCCAATCGGCCTTGACGCGCGCCATCTGGCTGTAGCCGCCCCAGTAGCGCTCGCCCACGCTCCAGCCGGTTAGCGCCACATGGTCGCCACTGCGGTAGGCCGGGTTGGTGGAATCCACCACCGTGCCGGCAAAGTCGATGCCCGGAACCATGGGGAAGCTGCGGATGATCTTGCCCAGGCCAGACAAGGCCATGGCGTCTTTGTAGTTCATGCTGGAGTAGTCGATAGCGACTAGCACCTCGCCCTCGGGCAGGTCCGACACATGCAGCGCTTTGAGCGTGGCGACCGATTTGCCTTCGATTTGGTCAACGACCAGTGCATTGAATGTGGTGTCCATGGTTTTGCCTTTTTTGTAAAAGTGGATTGGTTCGCAGCAGCGGCGCGCGAGGGCCGGTCAGCGATTGTCCTGCAAGACCATGTCCGCGCCTTTTTCGGCGACCATGATGGTGGGAGCGTTGGTGTTACCCGAAGTCACCGCCGGGAACACCGACGCGTCTATCACCCTTAGGCCCGCAACACCATGCACGCGCAAGCGCGCATCGACCACGCCGCGCGTTTCATCGGGTGCCATGGCACACGTGCAGGAGGCGTGGTAGACCGAACCGGCGCGTTGCCCAAAGTCGGCAAACACTTGTTCTTCGCTTTGCACCTGCGCGCCGGGCAGGTGTTCGCTGCTGATCACCTCGGCCAGTGGCGCGGCGGCGGCAATACGGCGCAGCAGGCGCGAGCCGTCCATGATGTCCTGCCGGTCGTGCGCGGTGGTGAGAAAGTTGGTTTCGATGCGTGGCTTGGCCAGCGGATCGGGCGAGTTAATCAGCACGCTGCCCCGGCTGGTAGGGCGGCAGGTGTTAAACGAAATGAGGAAGGCGGCAAACGGATCAGGGTTTTGCAACTGGAAGCGTTTGCCCACCGGCGCGCTGCCTGCGGTGTAGCTGATGGGGTTGAAGTACAAATGTAAATTCGGCCGGGCCAGCTCGGGGCGGCTGCGCACAAAGGCGCCGGCCTGGTTCACGCTCATGCCCAGCGGGCCTTTGCGGTCCCATAGATAGCGCATGCCCGCCCACAGCTTGCCGTACCAGGGGCCCAGCGTGTTGTTCAGCGTCGGCACTTTGGACTTGAAAAAATAAGACACCGCCAAATGGTCTTGCAAGCCCTGGCCTACGCGCGGCAAGTGGTGCAAGACCGGTACGCCTTTGCTTTGCAAATGCGCTGCATCGCCCACGCCCGAGACTTGTAATAGCTGCGGCGAATTGACGGCACCGGCGGAAAGAATCACTTCTTTGTCGGCGCTAAATATCTGCAGCACGCCATCTATGGTGCATTCAACGCCGGTGGCGCGGTGTTTGTCGATGACCACCCGGCGCACCATGGCGTGGGTGATAACCGTTAGATTGGGCCGACGCATGGCATCGCGCAAAAAGGTTTTGGCGGTGGACTCGCGCAGGCCTTTGCGGATGGTCATTTGCCACAGGCCAAAGCCTTCTTTTTTGGGGCCGTTGAAGTCGTTAGTGCGGTTAAAGCCCAGTCCATCACCGGCCTTCAAAAAACGCTCACATAAGGGATGCACCTGGTCGGCAAAGTCGCTGACGTGCAGCTCGCCGCCCGCTCCGTGGTGATCCGACGCGCCCCAGCAATGGTCTTCGGATTTTTTGAAATAGGGCAGCACATCGGCCCAGCCCCAACCAGGGTTG
Source organism: Comamonadaceae bacterium (assembly GCA_947478935.1). Taxonomy (GTDB): domain Bacteria; phylum Pseudomonadota; class Gammaproteobacteria; order Burkholderiales; family Burkholderiaceae_C; genus Allorhodoferax. The sequence continues at coordinate 1,448 of CANJXV010000202.1, read as the reverse complement.
CCGGCGTCGCGCCAGTCGTCAAAGTCGCCTTCCTGACCACGCATATAGACCATGGCGTTGATCGAGCTGCTACCACCTAGCACTTTGCCGCGCGGCCAGTAAATGGCGCGGTGGTTCATGGCCGGATCGGGCTCAGCCATGTACATCCAGTTGTATTTGGGATCGGCGTAGGTAATCCCATAACCCAGCGGCACCTGGATCAGCGGACTGCGATCCGAGCCACCCGCTTCCAGCAGCAATACCCGGTGCTGACCACTCTCGGTCAGGCGTTTGGCCAGCACACAACCGGCTGAGCCTGCGCCCACGATGATGAAGTCAAAACGGTTCATAAACAGCAGGCTTGGCGGGTGGCAATCAGGGACATGGGGCGTGCAATGGACAGGGACTTGACGAGGACGACAGGTACAAAAGTCATACTATGCATAAGATTGCATGCCAGCAATGCGGTCAAATAAAGTAATTGAACAAGGTTTTTAGCTCCCGGCGGGAGGCGTTGGCTGATTGATGGTCTCGGCCCCGCCTGGCTTTGCGCCGCAGCATGCACCTATTTTTATGTCCTTTGAACAACTGATTTCATCCGCCAGTCTGGGCGATGGTAGCAAGCCCAAGTACCAGTCCATTGCCGAGGACCTGGCCCAGGCCATTTTGAACGGACAGGTGCCCATGGGCGAGAAGCTGCCACCCCAGCGCAACCTGGCGCGCCGCCTGGGCGTGACCACCGGCACTATCAGCCGCGCTTACGCGATTTTGGAGCGCCAGGGCTTGGCCACCGCGCGCGTAGGCGACGGGACTTATGTGCGCTCGGCCGAAAATGGGGGGCAGGGCGGGGATGCGGATTTGCACCCCGCGCCGATCGACCTGGCGCACAACGTGGCCATGGTGGGTGATGAGGCGCAGGCTCTGCAAGCCGCTTTTGCCAATCTGGCGCAGGACCCGGAGATGATGCGCCAAGTTCTGATGTACCAAAGCGAGACCGGCATGCGCCGCCACCGCGAGGCCGGCGCCAAATGGTTGTGCCGCTTTGGCACCACCGGCCAATGGAACCGGGTCATGGTGACGCATGGCGCGCAGCACGGCCTGGCCTGTGTGCTGCGCACCGTGGCACGGCCAGGCGATGCGCTCTTAACCGAGTCGCTCAGCTACCCTGGTCTGCAAGCACTGGCACGCTCAATGCGCTTGCAATTGATAGGTATAGAGACCGACGAGCAAGGCATTACGCCGCAAGCGCTGGAGCGTGCGGCAAAGACGTTTGACACCAAGTTTTTGTACTGCGCGCCCTCGCTGCACAACCCCACCAGCGCCACCATGAGCATGCAGCGGCGCGAAGCGATTGCCGCTGTGGTGCGGGCGCATGGGCTCTACATCATCGAAGACTGTGTACACGCCGCCATGCAGGCCGCGCCACTGCCCGCGCTGTCCACCTGGCTGCCGCAACATTCGTTTTTGCT